>CAMVBO010000290.1 GCA_947165745.1 uncultured Clostridia bacterium
GCACGGCAGCGGCAATTCCGGCACCACCAACGTGCTGCGCACGCTGGGCTGGCTGCCCAGTGTGCTGACCCTGGTGGGCGATTTCCTGAAGGGCTACCTGAGCTGCCAGATCGGCAGGCTCCTGGGCGGCGACCTTGGCATGCTCATCGGCGGCTTCTGCGCGATCCTGGGCCACGATTTCCCCGTGTTTATGGACTTCAAGGGCGGCAAGGGCATCGCCACCAGCCTGGGCCTGATCGTCGCCATCAACCCCTGGATGGGCCTGGCGGAGCTGGCCGTTCAGATCATCGCCGTGGCCATCACCCACACCATGTCCATCGCCTCGCTGATCACCACCGTGGCCTTCCCGGTGCTGGTGGTGTTCATGGAGCGCGGCCGGGCCAACTTCCCGCTGTTCCTGGGCTTCTCCATCGCCACGTCCTGCCTGGCGCTGTTTGGCCATCGCGCCAACATCGACCGGCTGATCAAGGGCAAGGAGAACGTCCTGGATTTCAAGAAGATCTCCGCCATCTCCAAAAAGGTCATGGAGAAGATGAAGCGCAACAAGTAATCGCTCCCAATGGAATCCATCCATTCAGCATAAACAAACGAAAGGAAGTCGATCCCCATGAGCAAGAAGTACCTGATCGGCCTGGACGTGGGCACCTCCGGCGCGAAGTGCATCATCGCGGACAGCGACGGCAAGGTCGTCGCCTCCTCCACCCAGGAGTACCCGCTGTACACCCCCAAGCCCGGCTGGGCCGAGCAGAACCCCGAGGACTGGTGGCAGGCCTGCGTGCGCGGTCTCAAGGTGATCCTGGAGAAGTCCGGCGTGAATCCCGCCGACATCGCGGGCGTCAGCTACTCCGGCCAGATGCACGGCCTGGTGGCCCTGGATGACAAGTGCGAAGTCATCCGTCCGGCGATCCTGTGGTGCGATCAGCGCACCCAGGCCCAGTGCGACTGGATCACCGAGAAGGCCGGCGGCCTGGATGGCCTGCTGAAATACACCAACAACCGCATGCTCACCGGCTACACCGGCGGCAAGATCCTGTGGCTGCGGGACGAGGAGCCGGAGAACTTCAAGCGCATGGTGCTGTTCGTGTGTCCGAAGGATTACATCCGCTTCCGCATGACCGGCAAGCTGGGCATTGACGTGTCCGACGCCTCCGGCACCGGCTTCTTCGACGTGCGCAGCCGCGCCTGGTCCGACGGGCTGATCGCGCTGGCGGGCCTGGACAAGGCCATCTTCCCCGAAGCCCACGAGTCCACCGAGCTGGCCGGCGCCGTCACCAAGGCGTGCGCGCAGCTGACAGGCCTGCCCGAGGGCCTCGCCTGCTACTACGGCGGCGGCGACGCCGTGATCCAGACCACCGGCGGCGGCATGGTGAAGCCCGGCACGATGGGCGTGGTCATCGGCACTTCCGGCAACGTGGCCATGGCGCTGGACAAGTATGAGGACAACCCGGGCGGCGCGCTGCAGCTGTTCTGCGGCAACGAGCCCGGCTCCTGGATGGCCCTGGGCGTGACGCTGACCGCCGGCGGCGGCTATCGCTGGTACAAGGACGAGCTGTGCGAGGCCGAGGGTATCCGCGCCAAGGCCGAGGGTCGCAACGTGTTCGACGTGATGGGCGAGATGGCGGAGCAGTCCGTGCCCGGCTCGAACGGCGTGGTGTTCACCCCCTATCTGACCGGCGAGCGCTGCCCCTATCCGGACCCGAACGCCCGCGCCTGCTTCTACGGGCTGACCCTGTCCCACAAGAAGGCGGACATCACCCGCAGCGTCATGGAGGGCGTCACCTACTCCCTCAAGCAGCTGGTGGACATCATGGGCTCCTTCGTGCCCGGTGAAAAGGTGTACACCTCCGGCGGCGGCAGCGTCAGCGCGCTGTGGCGCCAGATGCAGGCCGACATCTTCAACCTGCCCGTGTACACCATGGCCGGCGCCAACGAAGGCGGCGCCTATGGCGCGGTGCTGGTGGCCGGCGTGGGTGCCGGCGTGTGGAAGGACCTGGGCGAGGCCGTGCAGGTCATCAAGCCCGAGACCGAGACCCAGCCCGATCCCGCCAACCAGCCCGCCTACAACAAGACCTACGAGATCTACAACCGGCTGTACCACGCCCTGAAGCCCGTTTACGACAAGTCCGCGGAGCTGGGCTATTGAGCGCGGGGCGCTCAACCCCATTTGCTGCCGCCCTTGAGCGCGGGGCGCTCAATCCCATTTGCTGCCGCCCTTGAGCGGGGCGCTCAACCCCATTTGGTGCCGCGCTTGAGCGGGGCGTTCAACCCCATTTACTGCCGCGCTTGAGCGCGGGGCGCTCAACCCCATTTGCTGCCGCGCTTCCCGCCCGCATTCTGCGCGCCACTGATTCCAGCGCGCAGAATACGCCTTGGCGGATGGGCGCGGGGCAACTAAAAACGACGATTCCCCGACCCTCTGATTCAAGGTCGGGGAATCTTTTATGCTCATCATTTGAAAACTGCAGATCCTGAGCAAAGCGAAGGATCTGTGCTCCTCGAATACCGCAGCATCGGGCGAGTGCCCCAGCCTGAATTATTGGAAGCGCCCCCGCTTCAAATCGAAGCGGGGGCATTCTTTATCGCGGAGACTGTTCCTTTTGATCGCTGGAATAGGCCGACAGTATGCGCTTCAAATCTTCATAGAGCATGCAGGATTCCTTGTCGCAGGACTGGCGCTTGCCCATGACCAGATAATCCATGCTCACGCCCATGCACACACACAGCCGCGTCAGCGTTTCCACGGAGGGAACCTTCTCCGCCCGCTCCACATGGCCCACAAACGCGGGCGATATGTCCGCCCGCTCCGCCAGCTGCTCCTGGGTCAGGTGCAGCGCCTTGCGACAGGCGCGCAAACGTGCGCCGATCTCAGAATATTGCAGATATCTCATAGCGTCCATGCGAAAATACCTTGTCATTCATTAGTACTTATAAGTTCTATTTCGATTATCATAGCATAATCTGTGCAATAATGTCAATAGTACTTTTAAGTTCAATGAAAGGCCGTGATCGCGCTTGTATTTTCGCAGGTTGAGAGATATGCGCGAAGACGCCGACCTGAAGCAAAAGGACATCGCCGGCTACCTGGGCATCCAGCAGACGGTCTACTCCCGCTATGAACGGGGCTTCCAGACTATCCCGCTGGAGCTGTTGATCAAGCTTGCCGACTACTACCACGTTTCGCTGGACTACCTTACAGGAAGAGCGGATAAGCCATGATTCCCACCAATACATAGCGCCCCCGCTTCGATTTGAAGCGGGGGCGCTGTATATGGGCTCGGGCATCAGCGAAGGGCAGCGTCACAGGGACCAGTCTCTCTATCCCTAATCCCTGTTCCCTGTTCCCTTTTTTACTTCTTCTTCGTGCCGGCGCGATCGACGCCCTGCTGGAAGTTGACGGAGGTGTCGCCCAGCTGGTTGGAGCCGAACTCATAGTCGTTGCCGGGCAGGATGGCGTTGAGGAGGATGCCCGCCAGAGCGCCCACGGCCAGGCCGGACAGGCTGACGGGGCCCAGCACGATGGCGCCGG
>CAMVBO010000291.1 GCA_947165745.1 uncultured Clostridia bacterium
CACCCTGTTCGGCGTCACCTTCATGGTCATGGCGCCGGAGCATCCGCTGCTGGACAAGTACAAGGATCGCATCACCAACTGGGACGCCGTCACCGAGTACCGGGAACAGTGCGCCAAGAAGACAGAGTTTGAGCGCACCCAACTGGCCAAGGACAAGACCGGTGTGAAGCTGGAGGGCCTGATGGCTGTCAATCCCGTGAATGGCAAGCGGATTCCCATATTCATCGCCGATTACGTGATGATGGGTTACGGCACCGGGGCGATCATGGCTGTGCCCGCCCACGACCAGCGCGACTGGGAGTTCGCCAAAAAGTTCGGCGTGGACATCATCGAGGTTATTAAGGGCGGCGACATCGCCCAGGAGGCCTACACCGGAAACGGCCCCATGGTCAACTCCGAATTCCTGAACCAGTATGACAACAAGGCGGATTCCATCGCCGCCATGCTGCAGTTCCTCTCCGAAAAGGGCATCGGCAGGAAGGGCGTCCAGTACAAGATGAAGGACTGGGCCTTCAACCGCCAGCGCTACTGGGGCGAGCCGATCCCGCTGATCCACTGCCCGGTGTGCGGCACGGTGGGCGTGCCCTATGACCAGCTGCCGCTGACGCTGCCGGACGTGGAGAACTTCGAGCCCGGCACCGACGGCCAGAGTCCTCTGGCCCGCATCGAGAGCTTCGTGAATTGCACCTGTCCGAAGTGCGGCGGCCCCGCCAAGCGGGAGACCGACACCATGCCCCAGTGGGCCGGTTCGTCCTGGTACTTCCTGCGGTTCGTCGATCCCCACAACGACCAGGCCTTCGCGTCCATGGACGAGATGAAATACTGGATGCCCGTGGACTGGTACAACGGCGGCATGGAGCACGTCACCCGCCATCTGCTGTACAGCCGCTTCTGGCACCGGTTCCTGTATGACATCGGCGAGGTGAACACCCCCGAGCCCTACGCCAAGCGCAGCTATCAGGGGCTGATTCTGGGCAGCGACGGCGAAAAGATGTCCAAGTCCAAGGGCAACGTGGTGGACCCGCTGGACATCGTGAAGCAGTATGGCGCGGACACGCTGCGCCTGTACGTGCTGTTCATGGGCGATTACACCGCCGCCGCTCCCTGGAACGACGACAGCGTCAAGGGCTGCAAGCGCTTCCTGGACCGCGTATGGCGCCTGATGGAGATGCTCTCGGATGAGGCCGGCATCCGCAAAGACATGGCCTACGACGTGAACACCTGCATCAAGAAGGTGGGCGAGGATTACGAGAAGATGAAGTACAACACCGCCATCGCCGCCATGATGACCCTGGTGAACGCCATCTACGCCAAGGGCAGCGTCACCAAGGGCGAGCTGTTGGCGCTGGTAAAGCTGCTCAACCCCGTCGCGCCCCATATCACCGAGGAGATCAACCAGCTGTGCAAGCTGTCCGATGCCGAGCTGATGTACGCCGAGTGGCCGAAGTACGACGAGGCCGCGCTGGTGAAGGACACCGTGGAGGTGGCCCTGCAGATCAACGGCAAGCTGCGCGGACGCATGGACGTGCCCGCCGACCTGACCCGCGAGGGCGCCCAGGAATACTTCATGCAGACCGAGGAGATCAAAAAGCTGATCGAGGGCAAGGCCGTGCGCAAGTTCGTGTTCGTGCCCGGACGGCTGGTGAATATCGTGGTGGGCTGAGGCTGAATAAGCAAGGGGCTGTCTCAAAACGAATGTTTTGAGACAGCCCCTTATTATATCCCTGGGCGCTGCCGTCAAGTCTGCTAAGCTCTCGTCTCTTCCCCCAGCTTCCCCTCCGGCGCGACGCCGCTGTACTGCTGAATGAGCGCGAACATCGCCCGGCGCTGGCTTTTGCTGTAGATGCCGGCGTTCATGTGATAGCGCTTGTTGTCGCGGGTGATGAAGGCCACCTCGTGCACGGGAAACAGCTTGTTGTTCTCCCCCGCGCCGCCCTCGTCGATGCGCGGATAGCCCAGGTCCTCCACATAGCCATAGCGGGTGATCGCGTCCAGCCGGAAGGTCTTGTCCACAAAGTGGATATCCGTCTCGCCCTGGCGGAAGATGAACATCGGCCGACCTTCGCCCTCCCTTGGCCGCCGGTTGATGGGAAACGCCACGCGCAGCCGCTGTCCGTCCATGGCAACCTGGGTCCGGCCGTACATCCAGACATAGCACAGCGCGAACGCGAGCACAACGTAGGCGAGGAATGAAAAATCCATCGCGGAGCCCTGGAGCCCCTTCACCTGGCGATAGAGGGTATAGGCCACGTCGGCAAAGCTGAGCAGCGTCAGCACGTACAGCACGATATAGCCCGCGCAATAGGGCCTAAAACGCTTCATGGAGCATCGTCCTTTGCAGGTTGGAATGACACTATTATAGCCGATCACACCGGAATTGGCAAGCCTTCACAGGTTGTCCAGGGCCATGCCCGCGGCCATTTCCAGCTGGTCGGCCAGGGCGGCAATCTCCGGAATGTCGCCGGACAGCGCGCAATAGTCCCCCGCCAGGGCCTTCAAATCCTCCAGCGCGTCCGTGAGCGCCTCCGGGTCGTCGCCGGCCTTGCTCTCGTTCATCAGCATGAGCGCGTCCTCAAACTCCGCGTTCAGATCCTCCAGATCCTCCGCAGCCTCCGGGGCGCAATCCTCGGCCAGGGCGTCCAGCTGGGCGAGCAGGTCGCCAAAGCGCTCCAGAAACGACTGTATGGGAAACATGGCGTTCGCCTCCTTGTATGGGTAGTATAGCGCTTTTTGGATTTCAGCGCAAGCAATAACCATTTTCGTGGAAAAAAATCCGCATTGTGGCAGGACAAACGCCCCTTGTGGGCGAATATTGTAATGTTACAGGTTTAAGCGGAGGGATGGCAGATGGACGACAAGCGAACGGCATGGCTGCGCAGGCTGCGCTCGATCACGGCGTTGGCGCTGGTGGCGCTCTATATCGCGGGGCTGGCGCTGATGCTGGCCGGACAGGTGCGGCTGGCGTCGATCCTGTGGGTGGTCTCCACGCTGGGCGGTGCGGGGCTGCTCTACTGGCTGCACACGGTCAACAAGCGCAGGGAGGAAGCCGAGAAGGCCGAATCCGAGGCAAAGGAGCAGTAATCCGTGCGCATGCGAAGAAAGGCCTGGACCGAGCCGGCCCTGGAGAACTGTCCCTGGTTCATCGAAGAGCCCTCGACCCACATCGGCCATTGGCCGGAGCTGTTTGAAAAGCGGCAGCCCGTGATGCTGGAAATCGGATGCGGCAAGGGCGTCTCCACGGCGCGGATGGCCTTTGAAAACCCGGACGTCAACTACATCGCCATCGACGAGGTTCGCCACGTGCTGGCGGTGTCGGTGAAGAACATCCGCGCGGCCTACGGCGACCAGGCGCCGGGCAACATCGTCCTCTCCGCCGTGGACGCGCTGCGCATCCACGACACCTTTTGCGCAGACGACGGCATCGAGCGCATCTACATCTGCTTTCCCAACCCCTGGGACGAGCGGGCCAAGCACCACAAGCGCCGCCTGACCCACCCCAGGCAGCTG
>CAMVBO010000292.1 GCA_947165745.1 uncultured Clostridia bacterium
CCGGCCTGGACGCCTCCCCCATCACCCAGATCCTGGTGGAGAAGTACATCGCCGGATGGAAGGAAATCGAGTTCGAAACCATGCGCGACGCCACGGGCAACTGCATCGCCGTCTGCAGCATGGAAAACGTGGACCCCGTAGGCGTGCACACCGGCGATTCCATCGTGGTCGCCCCGGCGCTGACGCTGTCCAACAAGGAATACCAGATGCTGCGCAGCGCGTCGCTGAACATCATCAACGCCCTGGGCATCGTGGGCGGCTGCAACTGCCAGTTTGCCCTGGACCCTGACAGCTTCAAATATGCCGTGATCGAAGTGAACCCCAGGGTCAGCCGTTCCTCCGCCCTGGCCAGCAAGGCCACCGGCTATCCCATCGCCAAGGTCACCACCCAGATCGCCCTGGGCTACACGCTGGACGAGATCAAAAACGAGATCACCGGCAAGACCTGCGCCTGCTTCGAGCCGGCGGTGGACTACATCGTCGTGAAGTTCCCCAAGTGGCCCTTCGACAAGTTCACCACCGCCTCCCGCAAGCTGGGCACCCAGATGAAGGCCACCGGCGAGGTGATGAGCATCGCGCCCTCCTTTGAGATGGCCCTGATGAAGGCCGTGCGCGGCGCGGAGATCAAGCTGGACACGCTGAACAAGCCCTATGAGGGCGACCGGCCCCTGATGGACCGCCTGAAGGACGGCGATGACAGGCGCATATTCACCGTATTCGAGGCCATCAAGGCGGGCGTCTCCATCGACGAAATCTTCAATATCACGAAGATCGACCGCTGGTTCCTCTATAAGATGAAGAACCTGGCGGACTTCGAAAAGCGCATCGCCGGCGGGCTGACCGACGAGGACTACTTCCTGGGCAAGCAGCTGGGCTATCCGGACGCGGCGCTCACCCGCCTCTCCGGCCGGAAGGACCTGCCCCAGGCCCGGTCCGCCTACAAGATGGTGGACACCTGCGCGGCGGAGTTCGACGCCGAAACCCCCTACTTCTACGAAACCTTCGATTCCGCCTGCGATTCCCGCGCCTTCCCCAGAAGCGGCAAGCCGGTGATCGTCGTCCTCGGCTCCGGCCCCATCCGCATCGGCCAGGGCATCGAGTTCGACTACTCCAGCGTGCACTGCGTGTGGACACTGAAGCAGCTGGGCTACGACGTGGTGATCGTCAACAACAACCCGGAGACCGTCTCCACCGACTACGACACCGCCGACCGGCTGTACTTTGAGCCGCTGACCGACGAGGACGTCATGCGCATCCTGGAGGTGGAAAAGCCCGTGGGCGTGGTGGTGGCCTTCGGCGGCCAGACGGCCATCAAGCTGACCCAGCACCTGGACCAGGCGGGCGTCAACATTCTGGGCACCAGCGCCGAGGGCATCGACATCGCCGAGGACCGGGAGCGCTTCGACGCGCTGCTGGAGCAATTCGCCATCCGCCGGCCCAAGGGCCGGGGCGTGCATACCCTGGACGAGGCGCTGGCGGCGGCGCAGGCATTGGGCTACCCGGTGCTGCTGCGGCCCAGCTATGTCATCGGCGGCCAGAACATGACCATCGCCCACGAGGAGAAGGACGTGGTCACCTACATGAACCGCATCCTGGCCGGGGGCATCGAAAATCCGGTGCTCGTGGACAAGTACATGCCCGGCGTGGAGCTGGAGGTGGACGTGATCTCCGACGGCACGGACGTGCTGATTCCCGGCATCATGCAGCACGTGGAGCGGGCCGGCGTACATTCCGGCGACTCCATCGCCGTGTATCCCCCCTTCTCGCTGGACGACGCCATGATGGAAACCGTCGTGCAGAGCAGCACCAAGCTGGCCCTGGCGCTGGGCACCAAGGGCCTGGTGAACATCCAGTACCTGGTGTATCACGGCGAGCTGTACGTGATCGAAGTGAACCCCCGGGCCAGCCGCACCATTCCCTATATCTCAAAGGTCACGGGCGTGCCCATGGTGGACCTGGCCAGCCGGGTGATGATCGGCCAGAAGCTGACCGACCAGGGCTTCGGCACGGGCCTGTACAGGACCCCGCCCTACTGGGCCGTGAAGGTGCCGGTGTTCAGCTTTGAGAAGCTGACCGACGCCAACAGCTACCTGGGCCCGGAGATGAAGAGCACCGGCGAGGTGCTGGGCATCGGCAAGACGCTGTCGGAGGCGCTGTTCAAGGGCCTGGTCAGCGCGGGCACGCGGCTGCCCCATGGTGCCGCGCCTCAAATTTCCAATTTGAGCCGTCGGCAGTCAGCGCAAGGCGCTGACCGACAATCCCAAGGGGATTGTCGCCTTCCGGGCGAAAAGACGGGCGTGCTGCTCTCCGTGGACGAGTACGACTACCCGGAGATCATCGACGTGGCGCGCCGGTTCAGCGACTTGGGCTGCGCGATCTACGCCACCGAGGGCACCGCCCAGACCATCCGGACCCTGGGCATCCCCGTGGCTGCCATCCCCGGCATCCGGGAGAGCGACCACTGCTTCGATCTGCTGGAGAGCGGCAAAATCAACTACATCATCTACACCGGCGCGCTGCTGGACAGCACCATGGGGGATTACATCGCCCTGCACCGCAAGGCGCTGCACCTGGACATCCCCTGCTTCACTTCGCTGGACACCGCCCGGGCGCTGGCGGACATTTTGATGAGCCGCTACAGCCAGCAGAACACCGAGCTGGTGGACATCAACCACATGCGCGCCAGCCATGAAAAGCTGTACTTCGCCAAAATGCAGGCCGCCGGCAACGACTACATCCTGATCGACAACCTGGACGGCCACATCGCCTGCCCGGAGAGCCTGTGCGTACGGCTGTGCGAGCAGCACTACGGCGTGGGCGCGGAGGGCATGACGCTGATCGAAAAGAGCGATATCGCCGACGCGAAGATGCGCCAGTACAACCGGGACGGCACCGAGGGCGGCATGGGCGGCAACGCCCTGCGCTGCGTGGGCAAGTACCTGTTCGACAAGGGCATTGTCCAAAAGCAGGACATCACCGTCGAAACGGCGGGCGGTGTGAAGAAGCTGCACCTGTACACCCAATACGGCAAGGTCACCTCCGTGTCCGTGGACATGGGCCCGGTATCCTTCAGGCCCGGGGACGTGCCCTGCACCCTTCCGGGCGAGCGGATCATCGACGTCCCCGCCGAGATCGCCGGCCAGACCTGGCGCGTCACCTGCGCGTCCATGGGCAACCCCCACTGCGTGGTGTTCACGGACCGGGTGGACGCCCTGGACCTGGACGCCATCGGCCCCGCCTTTGAAAACGCGCCGCTGTTCCCCCAGCGGGTGAACACCGAATTCGTGCGGGTGGTGAACCCCACCACGCTGCGCATGCGCTGCTTCGAGCGCGGCAGCGGCGAGACCATGGCCTGCGGCACCGGTGCCTGCGCCGCCGCGGCGGCCGCCATTGAAAACGGCCTGTGCAAGAAGGGCGCGGAGATCACCGTGCAAGTGCCCGGCGGCAAGCTGTTGGTGCGCTGCACCGACGAGACCGTCGTCCTCACCGGCAAGGTGGAGCAGGT
>CAMVBO010000293.1 GCA_947165745.1 uncultured Clostridia bacterium
ACATTCATCTCATTTGCGCGAAGCTCGGCTTCCCCGCTGTCCGACGCAATATGGCTGGCCTGACCCAGCGTTATGGTTACCGTAAACGTGCTGCCGACGCCCTTCTTGCTCTCTACCTCAATGTGCCCATTCATCAGTTCCACAATGCTCTTGGTAATGGGCATGCCCAGGCCGGCGCTGCCATATTTGTTTGTAGTGGATGAATCCTCCTGCGAGAATGCCTCGAATAGCTTGGGCAGGTAATCCTTGCTCATGCCGATGCCGGTATCGCTGATGGTGAAGCGCAGCGTCGCCTTGTCGTCCATTCGCGCGGCGTCTTCGATGATGAAGCTGACGGTACCGCCCTCGGGCGTAAACTTTACGGCGTTTCCGAGGATGTTGATCAGCACCTGGCGCAGCTTCATATCGTCGCCGATGTAGTATTCGTCGATTTTGCCCTTCGTCCGGCAATCGTAACGCAGCCCCTTGTCCCGGCACTGTCCGCTGATGATGGTATTGACCTGCTCCAGTGTCTTGGAGAAGGAGAATTCCTCCTGCTTGATGACCATGCGCCCCGATTCTATGCGGGACATGTCCAGAATGTCGTTGATGATGCCCAGCAGATGATGGGCGGAGGAACCGATCCGCTCCAGGTGATCCCGCGTCTGCGGCGTAATATCCGGGTCGCTCAGCGCGATGCTGTCCAACCCGATGATGGCGTTCATGGGGGTGCGGATCTCGTGGCTCATGTTGGAGAGGAAGGCGGTCTTCGCCTTGTTGGCCGCCTCCGCCGCCGTCAGCGCGTCTTGCAGGGCCTGTTTTTGCGCCACGGTCTTTCGGGTTTCCATATCCACGTCCACAAAGCACGCGCCGACGAGGTGCACCTGATTATCCGGGCGTTCCCCGGGATGGCGCACGCCGGCAAAGCGCACTTCCTCCCACGTATCCCTGTCATGCCTGTGCACCATGTACCGATAGGCGATGACCCGCCGTTCCAACAGCTGCGCTTTGACATTTTCTATCTGGACAAAGCGCAGGAACTCCTCTCGGTATTCCTCCTTGACGTTCGCGTTCGCGTAAGCGATCACGGCGGCGATATAACGGAAGTGGTCTCCCGCGTGAAAGCCGTCATCGACGTCGCTGTGCGCCTGATAGCACACGCCCGTGTCGTTGTCCAGATCCAGGTAGTAGACGCTCCAATAGTCGGAGGCCAGGGCGGTGATCAGGCGGGTTTGCTCCTCCTTCTGCTGCTTCTGGGCGAGCAGCTCCTCCTGGAGTTGTAGCCGCTGCTCCATTTCCGCCTGTTTCACCCGGTTCTCGGCGTCGGCGGTCTCCTTTTCCAGAACGAGCCTCGCGTTTCTTCGGGTCTGACGGATGATGAACGCGAAGAGCGCCAGCAGAACGGCGACCGTCAATAGCGACTGAATGACGCTCCTGCGAATGATGCCGTCGGAAATGGCGCCGATGTTGTTGCTGATGACGCTCTCTCGGATCAGGTAGGTCAGGCGCCAGTCCGTGCCCTCGATCGGCACATAGCTCAGCGTTTCCCGGATGCCATTGAAGGTGAAGCTGACCACGCCGCGCTTGCCCTTGTTGAAATCGCTGACCATGCTCTCATAGGAATAGCCCGGCTCAAACACCGCGTTCCGCATGGCTTCGAGCAGGTTGTCCTCCATTGCAAGGCCGCCCAGAACGGTGTTGCTCAGGGCGATGCCGTCGCTGGTATAGATATTGCAGAAGGTCGCGCCGTCCTCCTGCGCATCCATGGAGACGCCCGCGAGCATTTCCTTCATATCGATCTGCATGAAGCAGGCTGACAGTTCCTCATCGTTGAACCGTATCCGCGTGGGCACGGCGATGATGACCTTCTTGTCCACGCCGCCCAGATTCTCCGCCAGGATTTCAGGCCCGCTGAGGGCGTTGAAATCAAGATGATACAGATTGCTTTCATCCCGCGGTCCTGTGGCGGTATAAATCAGGCCGTTCTTGCTGACAAAGGCAAAGCGCTCCAGATTGAAAAGCTGCTTGATTCGCGCCTGATAGGCCTGGAGGTGCGCTCCGTCGCTCAGATCCTCCCCCGTCATCAGATCCAGCGCGGTGTGGATGACGTTGATCTTCTCCTGCATGTTCGCCGAAACGACCTGCTCCCGGCGGCCGGCCAGCTCATCCAGGTAGAGAAGGCTGACGGAGCGGACCGCCGATTCCGTGTCATTCCTGGCGTTGCTGCCCATCCACATCGTTCCGAACACCAGGATGAATACAAGTATGACGCTTCCTATGGCGGAGGCCAGAGTGATTCCCTTTTGTCTGCCGGTCATGGTCGATACCCACCTTATAATAGGCATTTCATGTATGAAATATCATAGGATAGTGTCATGAATAGTTTACCACAGAGGACAGGTTTCGGCAAGAGGAAACCGCCGCGAGAGGGCGGAAAAGCAGCTCCCTTGTGCCGGTAAAAACTGTGTTGCATACTGCCAAAAAATAGATTATAATTGTAATTAATCTGAATAGTATTACTCCCGATGTACTGTACCTCGCCCAAGTTGACGAAGACTGACCGGTTCATATGGAACTTGATACGGCGGATGGCGACTGTATCATCAGATGGGGTGATGGTTTGGCAATAATCGGGATTTTGCTGGCTGTCGTGTGCGCCTTGCTGTGGTTTCTGCCCACTGTGCGGGCGCAGGAAACAAACCGGGTGTTGACACGAAAGGATTACGCGCACATCGCCATGTTCCATGTCGGTTTTGAACGCTGTAACAAAGCAAGAGCTTCTTCGGTTCCAAAGGCACCGAAGAAATCCGTATGAAGTGAGACCTCGTAATCTGTCAATTCTGGAGGAGCTGTTGAAATGCGCCGTCTGAAGACATCGTGGATTGTCATAGCGAATATAGCCCTGATGAGCGCCATACTGGTTTTCGTTGCGCTGTATTCCAACTATGAGAGGAAAGGAAATTACCGATCTCAGGTGGATCATTTCGTCAACGCGACCGTTGCCATGGAACAGGTGACGGGGAACTATCTGGAGGGAGAACAGGGGATCTGCGACAACTGGGCGCAGTATATTGACAGCCGGGATCTGACGCTGGCAGAGGCAGCGGCGTATATCAGAGCGACCCATGTGAAGACTGAAACATCCGCTCACCTGATCGATACGAAAACCCTGACAGGCTATTCTACGCGGCCGAGGCTGAACGACGCGGAGGATTATGACGTTTCCTATGAGCGGATGGAACTGATTGGGGACGGATCCTGGATAGCGGATGTCGGCGAGGCGATCAACGTCACCCGGGCCTATACGAACCCCATGAACGGGGAGCAGTCTCTGGCCTTCTGCAATCGGATCACCGTGCGGGATGAGGAAAACAGCGGGAAGAAGCAGGCCTGGCTGCTGCGCATCGTTCCCACGTCCAATCTGGAGGAGAAGTGGGTTTTCCCGAAAGAAGAGTTTGGGGATGAGGATTTTAGCATCATCGACACGGATGGCAACTATGTCATCCGGGGCCG
>CAMVBO010000294.1 GCA_947165745.1 uncultured Clostridia bacterium
AGACATGTACAAATCAAAAGATCCTTCGCTCCGCTCAGGATGGCGTGTTTTTGCTCATTTATCATTCCTCGCGAGGCGAAGGATCTTTGTTATACGCCGCAGCGGCGGCCCGTGTTCAGGCGGTATTGTCCCCGCCGTTCGTCACCGTTTAAACGCGGCGGCCACGTCCTCAAGCAGCTTTCGGATGGGCAGGTGCTGGGGGCATACCCGCTCGCACTTGCCGCACTTGATGCAGTCGGACGCCTGGCCGTGACCGTCGCCGATCAGCACGCTGCCGTAATAGAACCCGGCGTTCCAGTCGTGGAAGGCCTCGTGGGCGTTCAAGGCCGCGAACATGTCCGGGATGCGGATGGCCTTGGGACACTCGTTCTCCTCCACGCAGTAGCGGCAGGCGGTGCAGGGCACCAGGTTGAGGCTGTGGAATATCCCGTTGACCTTCCCCACCGCCTCCATTTCCCGCGCGTTCAAGGGCTTGAAATCCGCCATGGTGGACAGGTTGTCGTTCATCTGGGCCATGCCGCTCATGCCGGAGAGCACCACGGCCATGTTGGGAAAGCTGGCCGCGAAGCGGATGGCGTAGCTGGCGTTGCTGCCGCCGTTCAATTCGCGCAGCACGCGATCGGCCTCCCCGGGCAGGTTCACCAGGCTGCCGCCCTTCACCGGCTCCATGACGATCACCGGCTTGCCGTGTTTTTCGCAGACCTCATAGACCTTTTTCGATTCCACCGAAGCGTCCTCGTAGTCCACGTAATTGAACTGGATCTGCACGACTTCGATCTCCGGGTGCTCGTTCAGGATCATGTCCAGCACCTCGGCCTTGTCGTGGAAGGAGATGCCGAAGTGGCGGATCTTCCCCTCGCTTTTCAGCGCCAGCGCCGTTTCATAGGCCCTGCAGCGCGTGAACTTCCGGTAATTGTCGTGGTCCTGGGCGTGCATCAGATAAAAGTCAAAGTAATCCACGCCGCACCAGGCCAGCTGCTTTTCAAAGAAGGGCCGGATGTCCTCCTGCTTTTTGAAATAGGGATCTGTCAGCTTGTCAGTGAGCAGGAAGCGGCTGCGGTCATAGCGCTTGACCACACAGTCGCGAATGGCGGTTTCGGACTGGCCGTTGATATAGCCGTGGGCGGTGTCGAAGTAGTTGAACCCGGCGTCGATAAAGGCGTCCGCCATCCGGCAGAACTCGTCATGGTCCACCTGGCCGCCCTTCATGGGCAGGCGCATGCATCCAAAGCCGAAGTTGCCGTGGATCTGCGGGAAAAAGCGGTTTTGAATCATGGTTGCACTCCTTTCTCCATTCAATGCTTCGGTTTCTGATTTATTTACGGAGGATCGGAAAGCTAACTTCCTGCGTCAGCCCCGCGAGCCGCCCCCCCCTCGTCGGGGGAGCTTTCACATCCGATTTCACTGCCAAAAGGCTCCCTCCCGGGAGGCTGTCGCGCCGGAAGGGCTCCTTCAATCCCCGAATAACGCGAAGCGACCTTTCAAAACATGGCTCGGCGCGCCGCACGTGTCATTGAGCCCACACGACGCCGCGCCGAAGAACGTCGCCCTATTCGCCCAACACCCAGTAATCCTGGGTCACGCTCCGGAAGGCGTCCAGTCGCTGCCGGAAGGTGGAGATGCGCTGACTGACGCGCCCCTTGTCCAGCACCAGCGGATCGATGTACCGCTTCTTGGCGGGGATTTTGCGCCAGCCTTCCCCGTCCACCGGGCGGCTGGAGCGGGTGACGTGGCTGAGCGCCCAAAAGGCGTTCCAGTCCGCCGCGGCGCGCTCGTCGGCCAGCAGCCTGGAGATGACCTCGGGCTCGGTGGTGTAGAGATCGTTCTCGCGGATGACCCGGCGCTCCAGGGCGGATTTCAGTACCTCCGAAAGCCGCTGCATGGCGTAGCGGTCCTCATCGGACACGTAGACCATGGCGCACTGCAGCGCGATATCCGCGAAGGCCGCCGCGTCGTCCATGTGGGCGAAGGCCAGCTCGGGCCGGCCATCCTCGTCCCTGCCGACGCGCAGGTCGCTGTAGATGCCGGCGGCCTCTTCCTCCGTGCAAAAGCCAAAGTTGATGGCGTTGCCCAGGGTGTATTCCAGCCGATCGGCGCAGAGGCGGGGCAGGTCGTTGTCGGCGATGGGATAGCGGTGATAGTCGCACACCCGCTTCACGGTCAGGCCGTCCCGGGTGAGCAGCTCCAGCAGCCGGGACGAGCGGACGATCGTTCCCTTGGTGCCCGCCTCGGTGGTCTCCTGGCGCAAATAATCGCCGTACATGAAATCCACCACGTGAGCGAAGACCGGCGTGGCGACGTCGTGCAGCAGCCCGGCCAGCGTCTGCGCCTTGTCACCGGTGAAATGCCAGACGATCAGCGCCACGCCCAGGCTGTGGTCATAGCGGGAATAGGGCTTCAAGCCCTTGAAGCGCGTCAGCGACGTGTACTCGCAGCCGCAGTTCATGCCCACGTCCCGAAGCCGGCGCAGCTCCGGCAGCTCCAGGTAATCCTCCAGAAAGGCGGGCGTCCCGCCGTGATACATGCCCTGGTGGTTCATTGCGCGTCCCCCCTGATCACAATTCCTTGAGATAAAAACGGTTCATCGTGGCATGCACCACGGCCGCCGGCTTTTCAATTTGAGCATAACCGGACTTTTCATAGATGTGCATGGCGGCCCGCAGGTTGGTGTGGGTCTCCAGGTAGACGCGCCGGTAGCCCATCGACCGGGCGGCGTCCTCTACCCGTTCAATCAGCCTGTAGCCCAGGCCATGGCCCTTCACGGCGTCGTCCAGATACAGCTTTTGCAGCTCCGCGCAGTCCTCAAAGAGGCCGATCTCCGCCAAGCCGATGCCGCCCACGAGCCTGCCTCCGTCCATGAGCACAAAATAGGCCCGCCTGGCGGGATCGGCGGAGTAAAACGCGCTCAAATGGTCCAGCCCCTCGTCAAAGTACACCGTGCCGGGGATGTCCAGCCCATGGGCCTTGAGGTTGCGGCGGATCAGCGCCGCCAACGCGGCGTCGTGCGCCGGGGACAGTCTTTGAATCTCCATGCTCCTCCCCTATTCCGTCAATTCGATCTGGTTGCCCTCGATGGCCACGACGCAGCTTTCATAATAGCCGTCGCCGGTGACGCGCGGGCCGCTGACCACCTCAAAGCCGTCCGCCGCCAGCCACGCGGTGAGCGCGTCCACCCGCTCCCGGCTGCCCAACGAAAAGGCCGTGTGGGCGTAGCCCGTGCGGTTGAGCGGCTTGTCGGCGTCGCACATGCCGGGCTTTGACATGATCTCCAGCCGCGCGCCGCCGTCAAAGGTGATGAAATAGGAGCGGAAGCCGGTGTTCGGGTTGCGATAGCCGCCGTTGGCCGTGCCGCCCAGGTACTTCACAAAGAAATCTTTGGCACGCTCCGGGTCGTTGACGTACAGCGCCACATGCTCGATGGTCATTTTCCCGCCTCCGCCCTGCGCCGCTCCATCAACAGCTCCCGGCCGATCTTGCCGGTCATGTGG
>CAMVBO010000295.1 GCA_947165745.1 uncultured Clostridia bacterium
CTGGCCCTGGCTCTGCTGGGCGCTTCGGCGCTGGCGGAGGACGGCACCCTGACGGTGGAAGGCGTGGGCGTGGTCAACGTGGACGCGGACCGGGCCACCGTCAGCTTGAGCGTGCGCGAGCTGGGCCCGGACGTGATGACGGCCCAGGGCGCCGTAAACAGCAAGATGGACGCCGTGATCGAGGCGCTGAAGGAGGCCGGCCTGGCGACGGACGCCATGTCCACCGGGGGCATCGGCATCTATCCCAATTACGACTATTCCGACGACGCGGAGAAGATCGTGGGCTACACCGCCTACAACAGCCTGGTTTTCACCGTCGGGGACGTGGACGCCGTGGGCACCTACATCGACGCGGCCTTCGCCGCCGGGGCCAACGGCCTGGACTATGTGGAGTTCAGCGCCGCCGAAACCGGCGAAGCGGGGGACCGGGCGCTGAACCTGGCGGTGCAGAGCGCCCGCAAGAAGGCGGAGACCATGGCCGCGGCCGCCGGCGTGGAGCTGGGCAAAATCGTTGAAATACGGGACAACACCGAGGCGGGCTATGCCCCCGTCAACGCCTTCGCCACCAGTGAGGACGCCGGCAAGGGCACGGCAACCCGGCTGCTGCCCGCCAAGCAGCAGGTGAGCGCCTGCGTGTACATCACCTTCGAGATTTCCGACTGATCGGATCGCTCCGCGCCTCTTGCGCTTTTGCCCAGTTTGGGATATAATAGGGGCGCGGAGCAACCGCAGTTTAAGACGAAGGAGGCCGTGATGAACATGGATGAGGAGAGGGATCTCGTCACATTTGAGGACGACGCCGGCAACGAGCTGGTCATGGAGGTTCTGGACTACCTGGCCTACGAGGGCAAGGAGTACGCGCTGCTGACCGAGTATGTGGAGGATGACGAGGACGGCGACGAGGATGAGCCCATCGAGGTGTTCATCATGGAGGTGCGTCCCGTGGGCGAGGACCAGGAGGAATTCGTGCCCGTGGACGACGCGCTGGCAGAGACCCTGATCAAGATCTTCGAGTCCAACAACCCGGACGAGGTCTATGAGGACGACGAGGACGAGGAGTAAACCGGCGTCGATATGTTTATTATGTTGCGGGGATAAAATGCGGCGGTTCGCGCGTATGGCGCGAACCGCCGTCATGTTTATAGAACGCCGAAAATCAGGCCAGATACGCCTTCAGCGCGTCCACCTTGTCCAGCCGCTCCCAGGGCAGGTCGATGTCCGTCCTGCCGAAATGGCCGTAGCTGGCGGTCTGGGCGTAGATGGGCCGCTTGAGGTCCAGGTCGCGGATGATGGCGGCGGGGCGCAGGTCGAACACCTCGTTCACGATTTCCGCCAGCCTGTCGTCCGGCAGCGCGCCGGTGCCGCAGCTGTCCACGAACACGGACACGGGCTTTGCCACGCCGATGGCGTAGGCCACGCCCACCTCGCACTTCTTCGCCAGGCCAGCGGCCACAAGGTTCTTGGCCACGTGGCGCATGGCATAGGCCGCGCTGCGGTCCACCTTGCTGGGGTCCTTGCCGGAGAAGGCGCCGCCGCCGTGGGGGGCGTAGCCGCCGTAGGTGTCCACGATGATCTTGCGCCCGGTCAGGCCGGAGTCTCCCTGCGGTCCGCCGATGACGAAGCGGCCGGTGGGGTTGACGAAGTACTTTGTGTTCCCGTCCAGCAGCGCTTCGGGCAGTATGGGTCGGATGACGTGCTTCATCATGTCGTCGCGGATGGTCTGCTGGTCCACATCCGGCGCGTGCTGGGTGGACAGCACCACCGCGTCGATGCGCAGGGCCCTGTCGTCGTCGTATTCGATGGTCACCTGGCTCTTGCCGTCCGGGCGCAGGTAGGGCAGGGTACCGTCCTTGCGCACCCTTGCCAGCTGGCGCGTCAGCTTGTGGGCCAGGGAGATGGCCAGCGGCATGTACTCCTCGGTCTCGTCGCAGGCGTAGCCGAACATCATACCCTGGTCGCCCGCGCCCTGGTCGGCGTTTTCGCGGACCACGCCCCGGGCGATGTCCGGGCTCTGCTCGTCCACGCTTACCAGCACGGCGCAGCTCGTGCCGTCGAAGCCGTACTTGGCGCGGTCATAGCCGATTTCCACGATCTTATCCCGGGCGATCTTGTCGATGGGCACATAGGCACTGGTGGAAATCTCGCCCATCACCAGCACCATGCCGGTGGTGGCAGCGCACTCGCAGGCCACGTGGGCCTCGGGGTCCTGGGCCAGTATGGCGTCCAGCACCGCGTCGGAGATCTGGTCGCAGATCTTGTCCGGATGGCCCTCGGTCACGGATTCAGAGGTAAAAAAGTGTCTCATAGTATTCGCTCCTTTGCTTGAACTGAGCGTCCGGCGCAGCCGGACCGGGGCCCCTGCACACCGGCTGTGCGGGGCCGAGACCCGCGCTTGGCGATGCCGGACGCGGGGTGAACAACAAAAAGCCCGCCTTTAGGGCGAGCTGAAAACGTTTCCATCTCGCCTCATCTTTCGGTGCGGCCATCGCCGCCCGCAGGAATTGGCACCTCGTTCGCTGGCGCAAACCGGTTGCCGGGCATCATCGGGCCTGTCCCTCCGCCACTCTGGATAAGGCATTTTCTGTTGTCAAGGGTATTATAGCGCCTGCGGGCCGGTCCGTCAAGAGATAATCAGGTTAAGAAGTTATATATTTCTAACTGTACGTTTGACAAAATCTGCGCTTCCATATACAATAAGTATACAATACACGCAAGCGAGGCAATTCCAATGGCGTTGACGATGGTGCACCTGCTGGTGGCGGACATGTGGGCGAAGGGGCATCCCGAGTACCGGGAGAGCGCGGAATATTACTATGGCGCGGTGTCGCCGGACGCCATCCACGTGCGCGACGGCGATGACAAGTCGCACAAGAACGAGATCCACCTGAACAACTGGGGCAAGCTGCACCGGCAGGACGTGATCGACTACTGGCGCGTGCATCGAACGCCCTTCGACGTGGGCTACGGCGTGCATGTGCTCACCGATGCCCAGTGGGTGCCCCGGTATAAAAAGCGCCTGCCGGGTCTGCTGCCGGGGGGCGTGCTGAACATTCCGCGCTATTACAACGATACCTTCGTCACCGATTTCGCCCTGCTGCGGGACATCCCCCGACTGGGGGAGATTCTCGACCTGTTGGAGCGGGCCGAGACCCCGGCGGATCATCCGCTGCTCACCGCCCACGAATTCAGCGCCTGGCGGGACATCCTCCTCAAGGCCTACCGGGACAAGTGCCCTTATCACGAGCCGGTGCTGTATGTGGACGTGCCCTATGTGCGCGCCTTCGCGGCGGACAGCCTTGCCCTGATCGACGAGGTGTTTGCCGAAGCTTTCGGTAAAATCTGATTTTGTGTATTGACAAAAAGTGTGGATCGCAGTATAATATCTGATGTTGGTTGTCGCGTCTCCGTTGCCCGATGGGCGAGCGCGCATCCCGATTGTGCGGGCGTGGCGGAATTGGCAGACGCGCCAGATTTAGGTTCTGGTG
>CAMVBO010000296.1 GCA_947165745.1 uncultured Clostridia bacterium
AGCATGTTCCGCCACGCGCCCACCAGCGCCAGGGCCAGCGCCAGCAGCACGTTCAACAGGTTGAACCACGTAAACAGGTTCTTCGCCACGATTTCAAGCGGCGTGCGCCCGTTGTCCTGCGCCGCCGCGTTGCCCTGGCCGGCGGCGAGCCGCCGCGCAGCCTCGGCCTCCGTCAGACCGGCAAGCCCGGTCAGCTGCTCCGGAGAACCGGTGGGAAGGGTGAGTTGTTCGCTTTCGTACATTTGCTTTTACCTCTGTTGTTGTGATCCGGGCGCTCCGACAAGCCGGCGCTCAGTGACCTGTGCCCGGCGCGGATGGCTTTTGCCGTCGTCACCGTTTCCTTTATCAGGGAATAGTATAACACGAAAATACCCGCGCAGACAAGGGACCGTGGAAAGAATCACGGCGCTTCCAGGCGGGCGGACGGGCGCGCGGGTCGGCTTGACAAGCCCTCGCCGGGGGGTATATAATGAATGTGTCTTTACAAAAACAGCCTTGGAACGGCGGCAAACGGGGATATACGATGCGCTGGCGGCGCGTTCCGAAGCGATGACAGAAAGCCCCCGTCGCCGGTCAAGCCGCCTGGCGGCGGGGGCTTTGCGCGCGAACGCGGGAAAAACCGGCGCGGGGTTACTGCCTGCGCCATCAAAACAATGGGCGGTACGAAGCCCTGACGACGGGCGAATGGAGGGCGTTGCTGTGCGAAACGGAAAAAAGCGCCGGTTGTGGCATCTTGCCTGGATCATCCCGCTTGGGCTGGTCCTTTTGGTGACGGTCGCGTTTCTGGTCTATTCGGCCTTCTATTATCGCGCCGACCGGCAGGCCCTGGACAGCCTTGTCCCGGACGCGCGCGTTTCCGTCGCCCGGACGGGCTACGGCTGGTTCTTTGACGGACCGTCGGAGGAGAGCGCCCTGGTGTTCTATCCCGGCGCGAAGGTGGAGGAGACGGCATATGCGCCGCTGCTGCGCGGCCTGGCGGAGGCGGGCATGGACGTGTGCCTGGTGAAAATGCCTCTGCGCTTTGCCTTCCTGGGGAGCAACAAGGCCGACGCGGTGATGCGGGAGCACGACTATGCCCGCTGGTTTGTGGGCGGACATTCGCTGGGCGGCGCCATAGCGGCGGAGTTCGCGGCGCACAACGGCGACCGCGTCGAAGGCGTGATTCTGCTGGGTGCGTATACCCAGGCGAAGCTGGACGAGCGGCTGCTTGAGCTCGTCATATATGGCACGGAGGATGGGCTCGCGACCGAAGAGGATATTGGGAACGGCCGCAGGGCGGCGACCGCGCGGTATGTGGAACACGCCATCGTGGGCGGGAACCACGCCTGGTTCGGGAATTACGGCATCCAGTCCGGCGACGGAACGGCCGCGATCTCCCGCGATGAGCAGCAGGCTGAGACGATTCGCGTCATCATGGAAGCCGTGACGGCGCCGTGAAGCAGCGCGCCGGGGCGGTCTGCGGGGTTTGACCCCGTAAAATGGGAGGACACTTCATGGCAAACATCTTTGACTACCTGGAATGGCGCTGCGATGTCCCCTTTGGCGTCGATCCGTTCAACGAGGTGGACAATCTCGTGCTGGCGGAGCTGATCTATACGGATTTCAGGGGAATCGTGCCCATGGACGGGCGGGCGGTTTCGCTGCGGGAGGCGTGCGACGCCTTCTTCCTCGGCCATACCCGCGAGGAGATCCTGGCGAGCAAGTCCTTCACGGCCAAGGCGCCGCTGCTGATGGAAAAGATGCTGGAGGGCGAGCGGTTCAGGGATGTCAGGCTTTGCTGGTACCTGGACGACACGGACACCGCGCAGGAGACGCAGCTGGCCGCCGTGACGTTCCTGCTGCCGGACGAAAGCGCCTATGTGGCCTTCCGCGGCACCGACGGGACGCTCGTCGGGTGGCGGGAGGACGCCAACCTCAGCTTCCAGCATGAGACAGAGGGCCAGCGCAGGGGCGCGCGGTATCTGGATTGGGTGGGCCGGCAGCTGGACGGCGCGGTCCGCGTGGGCGGCCACTCCAAGGGCGGCAATCTGGCGGTTTACGCGGCGGCCCGCTGCGAGTCGGCGCTCCAGGACCGCGTCCTGGCCGTCTATTCCAACGACGGGCCCGGCTTCCACGAGGAGATGCTCCAGTCGGAGGGCTACCGGCGGATCCTGCCGAAGATCACGGACATCGTGCCGGACACCTCCATCATCGGGATGATGCTCACCTCGCTGGCGGAAAGCCGCGTGGTCAAGAGTTCCCAGAACGGCATCCTCCAGCACGACGGCTTTAGCTGGGAAGTTACGCGCAATCGCTTTGTCGAGGCCGCGCTGTCCGACGCGAGCCGGTGGTTCGACCGGTTTTTGAGCGAATGGCTGCTCCACACGGACGACGAGTCCAGGCGCGCCATGACGGATATCGTGTTTTCGGTGTTTGAGTCCACCGGCGCGGACAGCTTCCGGGAGATCGGCCAGCAGAAGTGGAAGAGCGCGGAGGCGATGCTGTCGGCGATGGTGAGCCTGCCCAAAGAGCGGCAGCATGAGGCCCTGTCGTTTATCCAGAAGCTGGGGGCCAGCGGCGGGCAGACCATCGCCGAGTACCTCTCGTCGAGGCTCAGGAAATCTCCGTGAGCGGGCCGCATTGTATGATAAAACCCCCATGCCGCGATCATGCCGGCATGGGGGTTTCCGTCCATGGCGTTGCGAGCGGCTGGCGGGCGCCGGACGGAGGGGCCGCCGGTCGAGCGGGTCCTTTGCGCGTGAGGCCGTTTCGCCAAAAATATGGGCAAACCGCGGTGCGTTGGGAGAGCGGAGCGGGGCAAGTGACATAATATGCGACAAAATGGTTTCACAGCATGACTTTTTGTGTTATAATACAGGGTATGAAGGCGCCGTCCGAAGCGGGAAGGCGGGACGGCGAGCGCTTCGTCTCGGTCTTTGACGATCCCGGAGAGCCCCTGAATTATCTGGAGGTGACCCGCAGCACGGAGGACGCCGACGCGATGGCCGCGTCCATCGGCGAGGGCCTGAACCGGCTCTAGGACGACAACCCGCAGGTGCAGGGGGTGCTCAGGGCGCTTCAGGACGCGCGGGAGGGCGGCGCGAAGTTCGTGCTGCTCAGCGACAACCTGCCCGTGGACGCGGCGCGCTTCACAGAAGCGGACGCCATCGTGTGCGCCTACCTGTCGGCGGGCTTCGGCGTGGACCCCGCCGAGGGGTCTGAAAACGCGGGCGCGTACAACGCCAACGTCCCCGCCGCGCCCTGGACGGGGCAAACTGACCCAACAATCAATAGAACAGGAGGAAACAAAGATGAAAAAGACTGTAAAGCTGGCAATCCTGATGGCACTGGTTCTGATGATCGGAAGCGTGGGCGTGGTTCACGCGGAGATCATTCCACCCTATGGCGAGGGCCAGATCGGCTACCAGGCCGAGGTGCTGTGCGAAGAACTGACGATGCGCAAGGAGGCCGATGCCTCGTCCAAAGCGGTGAAGACTCTGAAATA
>CAMVBO010000297.1 GCA_947165745.1 uncultured Clostridia bacterium
CACTGCAGGCCTATATCGCAGACGATCTGTTCAGCGACGTGAAAAGCGACGTGATGACGCTGCAGTCCATCGCGGAGCAGATGTTTGAACACGCGGAGGCGTTTCCCGCCCACGCGTGGTACCCGCCGGACGCGGCCAACGACGGGGTCGTCTCCGTGCAGGCGCAGCATGAAACCGGCGTGGATCCCGCCGACTCCCAGGCGCTGGGTCTTGCGGCCAACATGAGCGAGACCATGCTGTCCATGTTCAGCAACTCCGACAAGCTCAGCTCCTGCTTCGTGGCCACAGCGGACGGGTGCATCCTGATCGCAGACGACCGCGCCGGCGCCCACTTTGACGAAAACGGGAATGTGTACGACCTGCAGGTGCGGCAGCGCCCGTGGTATTTGCAGGCAGTGGAGGCGGGCGAGCTGATCTTCACCGGCGTGGAGGCCGACGCGTTCACCGGCACAGCCGGACTGGTGTGCGCCGCGCCCGTTTACCGCGACGGTCAGCTGGTGGCCGTGGTGGGGGCGGACGTTTTCCTCAACGCCATCAGTGATTACGTGGAAAGCAGCGTCGGCAACGGCGGCTTCGTCTGCGTGGTGAACCAGAACGGACACGTGCTGTTTTCCCCCAACACCGAGGGAACCTTCAAGCCGGAGCTGGCCGAAACCGCCACCGATCTGCGCGCGGGAGAGAACAAGGAGCTGGCCGCCTTCGTGACCGAAGCGCTGGCAGGCAGCACGGGGATGCGGACGCTGACCGTGGACGGCAGGGAATATTATCTGGCGGGCGCGCCCATGCCGACGGTGGGCTGGGCGGTGATCTCCGCGGTGGACAAGGCCGTTACCTATCAGCCTACGGCGGCGATGCTGAAAAGCTATGAGGACATCAACGCGGGCGCACTTGACGCCTACCGCACCGGTGCGGGGCATTCCGTGCGGACGATCGTGATCCTGACTGTGGTGATCGTGATCCTTGCTACTGTGGGGGCGCTGTTCGTGGCAGGACGGGTGGTAAGGCCCATCGAGCACATGACGCGCCGCATCAACGCCCTCAGCGGCGAGGACAGTGCGTTCGAGATGGAGAAGATCTATCGCACCAACGACGAGATCGAGGTGCTGGCCGAGTCCTTCGCCGCCCTGTCGGGCAAGACGAGGGAATACATCCAACAGATCACCGAGATCACGGCGGAAAAGGAGCGCATCGGCACCGAGCTGGCGCTGGCCACCCGTATTCAGGCGGACATGCTGCCCAATACCTATCCCGCGTTTCCGGACAGGGCGGAGTTTGACATCTACGCCTCTATGGACCCGGCCCGGGAGGTGGGCGGCGACTTCTACGACTTCTTTTTGGTGGACGACGACCACCTGTGCATGCTGATCGCAGACGTGTCCGGCAAGGGTGTGCCCGCCGCACTGTTCATGATGGCCTCCCGCATCATTCTGGCCAGCTTCGCAAAGCAGGGCAAGACCCCGGCGGAGATCCTGACCAGCACCAACGCGACCATCTGCCAGAACAACCGTGAGGAGATGTTTGTGACGGTGTGGCTGGGCATTCTGGAGATCTCCACCGGGAAGCTGACCGCCGCCAACGCCGGGCATGAATACCCGGTGCTGATGCAATCCGGCGGCGACTTCCAGATCGTGAAGGACAGGCACGGATTCGTCATCGGCGGCATGGACGGCATGAAGTATAAAGAGTATGAGCTGCAGCTGACCCCCGGCGCGAAGCTGTTTCTCTACACCGACGGCGTGCCGGAGGCCACCGGCGCCGGAAACGAGCTGTTCGGCACCGAGCGCATGCTGGCCGCGCTGAACGAAAACAAGGGCGCCTCGCCCCAAGAGCTGCTGCAAAACATGCGGCGTACCGTGGACGAGTTCGTGAAGGACGAGGAGCAATTTGACGATTTGACGATGCTGGGGTTTGAATACAAAGGAGGGGAAGCATGAAAGAGGTTAACGGAGTATTCACAGACCGGGAGTCCAGGATCTCTCTGACGGGCAGGATCGACTCCAACAACGCCCAGAGTGTGGAGGGTGAGATCCTGCGCCTGCTGGCCGGAAAAGAAGGCGTGCCGGTGGTGCTGGACGCGGAAGGACTGGAGTATATCTCCAGCGCGGGACTGCGGGTGATCCTGCGGATCAAGAAGGCAAACGCCGACCTGCGCATCATCAATGTGAGCACGGAGGTCTACGACATTCTGGAAATGACCGGCTTTACGGAGATGATGACGGTGGAGAAGGCGTACCGCGTGGTTTCCGTGGAGGGCTGCGAGGAGATCGGGCGCGGCGCCAACGGCACCATCTACCGCATCGATCAGGACAATGTGGTCAAGGTCTACAACAACGCCGACGCGCTGGCGGACATCCAGCACGAGCGGGAGGTGGCCAAGCTGGCGCTGATCCTGGGGATCCCCACCGCCATCTCCTACGACGTGGTGCGGGTGGGCGATAGCTACGGTTCGGTATTCGAGCTGCTGAACGCGCGATCCTTTTCCAAGATCCTGTCACGGGAGCCGGAAAAGTTCGACTGGTGCGTGAAAGAATACGTGAACATGCTCAAAAAGATCCACGAGACCGTCGTTCCGGCGGGAAAGCTGCCGGACATGAAGGAAACGGCCGTTTCGTGGGCGCGCTTCGTGAAGGAGCATCTGCCCGCTGAAGCCGGCGACAAGCTGCTGGCGCTGGTGGAGGCTGTGCCCCACGACGACCATATGATCCACGGCGACTATCACACCAAGAACCTGGAGCTGCAGAACGACGAGGTGCTGCTGATCGATATGGACACGCTGGCCGTGGGGCACCCCGTGTTCGAGCTGGCGTCCATGTACAACGCCTTTGTGGGATATGCCGAGGCGGATCATGAGGTCATCAAGAAGTTTCAGGGCTTCGACTTTGAGACGGGCTGCGCGTTCTGGCACGATTCGCTGGCGGCCTATCTCGGCACGAAGAACGAGAATAAGATCCGCGAGGTGGAGAACAAGGCGCGCATCGTGGGCTATACCCGGATGATCCGCCGCTCCATCCGCCGCGGCGGCCTTGAGACGGAGGCCGGCCGGGCGGAAATCGAGCTTTGGAAGCGCGAGCTGATGGAGCTGCTGGAAAAGACGGACACGCTGGTGTTCAACAGGAACGAGCTGGAGACGGAGGCGCTGAACGACAACCTGCCGCAGGTGATCGACTTCATTGAGGAGCGGCTGGACGAGACCGGCTGCCCGGCAAAGATCAAGATGCAGATATCCGTGGCCGCGGAGGAGATCTTCGTCAACATTGCCAACTACGCCTACGACCCCGAGGTGGGCAAGGCCACCGTGCGGGTGGAGATCTCGGACGAGCCGCTGACCGTGACGATCACGTTCATCGACGGCGGGCGTCCCTTTGACCCGACGAAGAAGGCCGATCCCAACATCGCTCTTTCCGCGGAGGAACGTGACATCGGCGGGCTGGGCATCTTTATGACGAAGAAGATGATGGACGACGTCCGCTACGAATATTCC
>CAMVBO010000298.1 GCA_947165745.1 uncultured Clostridia bacterium
GAAGGCGCCCATGGACGCCGCCAGCCCGACGCACACGGTGCGCACGGGGCAGCGGACATAGTTCATGGTGTCATAGATGGCCATGCCGGCGGTCACGGAGCCGCCGGGGCTGTTGATGTAGAGCATGATGTCGGCATCCGGGTCCTCCATCTCCAAAAACAGCATCTGGGCGACGACGGTATTGGCCACGTCGTCGTCGATCTCGCCGCCCAGGAAGATGATGCGGTCCTTCAGCAGACGGGAGTAGATATCGTAGGAACGTTCACCGCGGTTGGTTTGTTCGATGACATAGGGCACCAGGTTCATGGGCGCACCTCCTTATGCTTGTTCAATAATGGAAAATGGGGAATGGAGAATGCAGGTGGCATGCTCCATTCCTCATTCTTATTTAGTATGTGGCCGAAGTCCGGGTTTATTCGGCGTTCGCCTTCAGGAAGTCGATGGTCTTGCGAACCGCGGCGGCCTCGGCGAAGTATTCCTTGTCGCCGTCGGCGAGCATCTTCTTGAACTCGTCCAGGCTCTTCTTGTTCTGCTCGGCGTACTTGGCCATCTCGGCGTCGGTCTCCTCCTCG
This sequence comes from uncultured Clostridia bacterium, assembly GCA_947165745.1. The sequence goes on from CAMVBO010000298.1 coordinate 573, forward strand.
GTGGCCTCGATGTTCTCGGCCTTCTTCACGGCCTCGATTACCAGCTGGCCCAGCACGCGCTCCTCAGCCTGGGGCTTGTACATCTCGCGCACCTGCTCGCGGGTCTGGCCGGTGTACTTGAAGTAGTCGTCCAGCTTCATGCCCTGATACATCATGCGCATCTCCATGTCGCGCAGCATGTTGTCGATCTGCTCGTCGATCATGGCGGCGGGGATGTCCACCTTGGCGTTTTCGCACACCTTCTCCAGAACCTCGTTCTCGAAGTTGGCCTCGGCGCGATCGTCGGCGGCCTTCTCCAGCTTCTCGCGGATCTCGGCCTTGTACTCCTCCACGTTGTTGGCGGTCTCGGACACCTCGGTCACGAAGTCGTCGTCCAGCGCGGGCATTTCCTTCTCACGGATGCCGTTGATTTTCACCTTGAACACCACCGGCTTGCCGGCCAGCTCCTCGGCGTGATACTGCTCGGGGAAGGTGACGTTCACGTCCAGCTCCTCGCCCACCTTGTGGCCCACCAGCTGATCCTCGAAGCCGGGGATGAAGCTGCCGGAGCCCAGGATCAGGTCGTGGCCCTGGGCGGTGCCGCCGTCAAACTGCTCGTCGCCGTTGAAGCCGGCATAGTCGATGTTCACCTGGTCGTCCAGCTTGGCGGGGCGGTCCTCGATCTCCACCCAGCGGGCGGAGCGGTCGCGGGCGCGCTCGATCTCGGCGTTCACGTCGTCGTCGGTGACCTCGTCCACGGTCTTGACGATGCCCAGGTGCTTATACTCGCCCAGCTCCACGTCGGGGCGCACGAACACTTCCACGGTGAACTTGAGCTCTTTGCCGCGGCCGATCTGCTCCACGTCCAGCTCGGGACGGTCCACGACCTGCACGTCGTGCTCCTTCAGAGCCTCCTGGTAGATCTCGGGGAAGATGGCGTCAAAGGCGTCCTCGTAGAACACGCTCTCGCCGTAGTGGTTCTCGATCACCTTCATGGGGGCCTTGCCCTTGCGGAAGCCGGGGATATTGATGCGGCCCTTCAGCTTGTTGTAGGCGATTTTCAGGCCCTCGTCGAACTTCTCGGGCTCGACGACGAAGCCCAGCTTCACCTTATTGGAAGACAGCTTTTCAAAAGTCGTGGTCATGGAATAACCTCCTGAATCTAATGATGCCTATTGATTTTAGCGCAAGCACCAGTTTATCACAGCCTCCGGGCTTTTGCAACATGGATAGGTAAATTTCGGTTTATCTTTTAATATATAAGTAGCTTTATTTTGCCCGGGCGCGCAGCCGGGGCACGCCGATCAGGATCAGCGCCGGGAACACGATGGCGGCCAGCAGGCCCTTTTTCAAATCGCCGCCCATGGCGCTGGCCACGAAGCCCACCAGCGTCGGCCCGCCGGAACAGCCCACGTCCCCCGCCAGGGCCATAAAGGCATACATGGCCGTACCCGCGCCGGGCAGGCTCGCCGCCGCGACGGAGAAGGTGCCCGGCCAGAAGATGCCCACTGAAAACCCGCACACCGCGCAGCCGACCAGCCCCAGCACGGGGCTCTGCGTCAGGGAAGCCAGCAGATAGCAGCCCGCGCACAGCGCCGCGCAGCCGATCATGGCCTTCTTCAGCGGCAGCGCGTCGGCGAACCTGCCGTACAGCGCCCGGCTGGTGCCCATCAGAAGCGCGAACAGGCAGGGTCCGGCCAGGTCGCCCACGGTTTTGGGAAGGCGGAGCGCCGACTCGGCAAAGGCGGAGGCCCACTGGCTCATGCCCTGTTCCGACGCCCCGGCGCAGACCATCAGCAACATCAGCAGCCAGAACACCTTTTGCCTGAACAGCTTGCCGACGGACAGCGGTTCCTGGCCGCCGGTGACAGAGTAGAGGGGGACTCTCGCAAAGTAGAAGCAGTTTCCAAGGGGCACCAGCGCCCAGATCGCCGCGAGCCACGGCCAGCGCTCGATGCCCGCCAGCGTGAAAAACAGCGTGGACAACAGGATCACTGCCAGATGTCCCCAGCAGTAGAAGGAGTGCAGCAGACTCATGGCCGCCTCCTTGCGCTCGGTGGGGCAGGATTCCACGATGGGGCTGATGAGGACTTCGATCAGACCGCCGCCGATGGCGTACAGAACCACGGCGGCCAGAATGCCCGCGTAGGCGTCCGACAGCAGACGGGGCAGCACCGCCAGGCTGGCCAGCCCCAGCGCCGACAGCACGTGGGCCGCCACCACGCAGACGCGGTAGCCGATCCGGTCCACCACCCGGGCGGAGACCAGGTCCACCAGCAGCTGCACCGCGAAGTTGATCGTGGTGATCAGCGCCAGCTTCTCCAGCGACAGGCCGAATTGGCGGGAGAACGTCAAAAACAGCAGCGGCGTGAAGTTGTTGACGATGGCCTGGGTGATGTAGCCGATGTAGCTGGCGTAGATGGTGTGGTTGTAGTTGTTTCTTATGCTCATGGGGGTTTACCTCTGTATTCGTGATATCGCTGGCATTATAGGGGATAGGGCGGAGCCGCGCAAGGGGGAGGGGCGTTAAGATTTGGGAGAGGGAGGGGAGAGTGAAGAGTGGAGTGTGGAGTGTGGAGTTGAAGATGGCCGGAGCTGCCGGATTGCCACGTCGGTCAAGGACAGGCCTTGACCTCCTCGCAATGACATCGTGCGCGGCGATTGATGTCATGCATTGCATGATCCGCAATGTCATTGCGAGGAGCGAAGCGACGTGGCAATTCGGGCCCCTGTGCCTTCCAAATGTGCCCTTCACACCGCGCTCTGTTAAGCTTTGCAGCTGCGTATTGACAATCTGGCTATCCTTTGGTACAATAACTCTTGGCTTTAAAAGCTCTGTGCCACAGACAGCGAGCACGCAAGTTCAATGACCGCAAGGTCGCTCGCCGAGGCGCAACGGTTGGATACACACCGCCCTTGC
>CAMVBO010000299.1 GCA_947165745.1 uncultured Clostridia bacterium
GCCCTGGCTGTCGGCGTAGTGGGTATACATGCGCAGCAGCTGCGCGCCGAACAGGCCGGCTTCGTCGCCGCCCGCGCCCGCGCGCACCTCCAGCAGCGCGTTCTTGTAGTCGTCCGGGTCCTTGGGCAGCAGCGCGATGCGGGCGGCCTGCGTGGCCTCATCCAGCTGCTTCTCCAGCTCCGGAAGCTCCTCCCGGGCCAGCTCCGCCATGTCCGGGTCGTCCAGCATCTCCCGGGCGGCGTCGATGTCGTCCAGCAGCTTTTTGTACGCCGCGGCTACCTCGTTCAGCTCGCCCAGCTCGCTGTGCTCTCGCATGAGCCGGGTGAAGGTGGGCGTGTCCGCGATGACCTCCGGCAGCGTGATGCGGATGGACAGCTCCTCATATCGGCTCTGGATGGCCTCCAGCTGGGCTGCGATGCGCTCCTGTTCGTTGAAGGATGTCGATTGCATGGCGTTCTCCTTATATTTTTGCGAATACGACCCGCTCGATGCCGTTCAGGTCCTTGATCGTCCCGGCTTCCAGGCATGGCAGGGCGGCCTTGAGCAGCTCCAGCACCGCCGGGGCCTGGCCGATGCCCACCTCCAGGTAGATGGACCCGCCGGGGTTCAGGTGCGCGCCGGCCTCCCCGGCGATGCGGCGGTAGAAGTCCAGTCCGTCCGGCCCGCCATCCAGCGCCAGCCGGGGCTCATACTGCACTTCCCGCTGCAGATCCGAAAGCGCGCCCCGGGGAATGTAGGGCGGGTTGGAGGCGATCAGGTCAAACCGCGCCTTGCCCACGGCGGCGAATAGGTCGCCGTGCCGGATGTCCGCCTTCACGCCCAGGGCGTGCATGTTCTTTTTGGCGATTTCAAGCGCCTCCCGGCTGGCGTCGCAGAGCGTGACGCTGGCGTGAGGCGCCAGCGAGGCCAGGCTCAGGCCGATGCAGCCGCTGCCGGTGCACAGATCCAGCACGGCGGGCGCCGCTCCGGCGCTTTGCAGGGCGATCAGCGCCGCCTCCACCAGGGTCTCGGTGTCCTGCCGGGGAATCAGCACCCCGGGGGCAACCTGGAATTTCAGCCCCATGAAGTCCGCGCTGCCCAGGATGTACTGCACCGGCTCTCCCGCGCAGCGGCGGGCCAGCATGGCCTCCAGCCGGGCCAGCGCCTCGGCCGGCACAGCCCGGTCGGACTCAAATTTCAATTCGGTGCGGCTCATGCCGAGCGGGCCCCCCGCCATCCAGCGGGCGTCGCTCTGGGGGTCGGGATAGCCGGCGGCGGTCAGTTGGGACGCGGCGTGGGCGAGCCAGTCGGATATGTTCATGTCGATATGCCCTTTCAAACGATGAATGGGGTCAAGCGAACAGGGCTCTGCACCCTCACTTGCTGTTCTCCAGCGCGGCGTTGTAGGCACAGGCGGCGACTTCGACCATCTGGGGATGGGGCTCGCGCACCAGCAGCCATTCCAGCCCCCGCAGCGGGGCCAGCAGCACCCGGCAGGCGGCCTTCTGCTGGTGGTTTTCCAGCAGGCGAACGGGCTCGCCCAACACGGCGGCGATGATGAAGATCAGCAGCACCCGCACCAGCAACTGCACCGGCAGCGTGATCGTGCGTACCAGCGCGAAGGCGATCACGGACAGCAGCAGCACCAGGATGGTGAAGGCGGCGTCGCTGCGACCGGTGAAGCGGCGGGCCTTCTCGGCGGCCTCCCGGGACACCGTGCCCTCGCCATCCGAGGCGTTGACCACCTTGTTGATGGCGCCGCGATACATGCAGAAGCGGTTGACAACCCGCAGCCGGGGAATCAGCGCCGTGCAGATCAGCCCGCCCAGCACCCGCGCCGCGCAGCCCAGGGCGTTCATGGCATCGCGGGACAGCTCCCACTGGGGAAACACCCACTTCGCCAGCGCCCAGGGGCCGGCCGCCACCAGGGCGCCCAGCAGCAGGATGATGACGATGGCGCTGCCTGCGGCCACGAAGCTGGTGGGCCGTATGCGGAACAGCTCCGCGAAGCGCTGCTCAAAACGGCTGCCCTTCACGATGGGCTGGGGGTCGAGCTGAGCCGACTCCGCCACGCCGTCGATGAAGTCCACAGTGCCGTTCACCAGGCGCAATATGCCTCGCAGGAAGGGGATGCGCTCCATGGCGTCGCGGACGGTGTGATACTCCCGGCGGATGCGCAGGGAGATGTCCTTGCCCTCCCGTCGCACGGCAAAGGCCGTGGCGCTGCCGATCTGGAAGCGCGCGCCTTCCGCTACGGGGGAGGCGTGGATGACCCTTGCATCTGACATACGAACACCCTCTCTGAAATGAGGAATGGGGAATGAGGAATTGAAATGGCCTTACGGCAATGTTGGAAGAAATCCGGAGGATTTCAACCTCCATTCCTAACCAAATCAAAACCCCGGCGCGTATCCGTCGGGGTTTTGGGGTTCTACGCGCATTTAAACGGCAAAAGCACCGACAAAGCCGAACTTTGCCGATGCTTGCGGTTTGCCTACATGCCGTAGCGCTTCTTGAAGCGATCCACGCGTCCGCCGGTATCAACCAGCTTCTGCTTGCCGGTGTAGAAAGGATGGCACTTTGAGCAAATATCAACGCGCATCTCCTTCTTCACGGAACCGGTCTCGAAGGTTTCGCCACAAACGCAGCGAACCACTGCCTTGCCGTAATTCGGATGGATATTCTCCTTCATGGTTTTCACCTCACTCTAATCGGACTGTCGGCTCTCCGGCGGAACCGGCATCTGATTAATCACGCAATGGTCATTATAGCACAACCGCCCCGGCAGGGCAAGGGGTTGCGGGAGATTTTACAATTAGGGATTAGGAAGGAGGGATTAGGGATTAGGGATTGGGGAGTAGGGAGTCGGAACAGGGAGCAGGCTGAGGGGAAAATTGTCCGATGACGGGTATATTAGAGTGTGTTTCTAAAATCCTGAACATGCATTTTCGGCGTCTAAGGCTGCATTTCTGTGTTGCTTTTCCTCGACTTGCAACCAGTAAGCCTTCGGAAAATCGCCTTGAAATGCAGCCTGATACGCTCGAAACTGCACATCCCGGACTTTAGAAACACACTCTAAATAGGTAATTCCGCGCCTTCACCAAAACTTTACACCTCAAAAATCGAAAACCCATTGACAAAACCGGGGCTTGGTGGTACATTATGTTCAGCCGCTAGCACTCGAGTGTGTTGAGTGCTAACAGGCGAGAAGGATCGAAAGGGAGTGCGTGAAATGCAGTTGGACGAACGCAAGTATCTGATCCTGCAGGCCATCATCGACGACTACATCATGACGGCGATGCCGGTGGGCTCCCGCACGATCTCCCGCAAGTCCGGCGTCGGCTACTCGCCCGCGACCATTCGCAACGAGATGAGCGACCTGGAGGAGCTGGGCTACCTCGATCAGCCCCACACCTCGGCGGGCCGGGTGCCTTCCAACAAGGCCTACCGCCTGTATGTGGATCACCTGATGAAGACCGTGAAGCTCAC
>CAMVBO010000300.1 GCA_947165745.1 uncultured Clostridia bacterium
CCAAACATTTGAAAAAACACGGGAGGAGAAGAAAAATGAAAAAAACTTTTGCACTGTTGTTGGTTCTGGTCATGCTGATGGGCGTCGTGGGCGCCTTCGCCGAGGGAGAGGCGCTGAGCCTCGATCAGCTGGCCGGTCTGGAGTGGAGCTTCTCCAGCGGCGCCGGCGGCTGGTCCACGGAGATGCGCATCGCGAATGACGGCTCCTTCAGCGGCGAATACCACGACAGCGAGATGGGCGAGGTCGGCGACGACTACCCCAACGGCAGCCTGTATGTCAGCGGCTTCACCGGCACCCTGTCCATCGGCGAGCAGGTGGACGAGCACACCTGGAAGGTCCAGATCGACAGCCTGACCCTGAAAGACGAGCCCGGCCAGGAGAACATCGACGACGGCATCCGCTTCGTCACCACCGAGCCCTATGGCATTTCCGAGGGCGATATTATGACGCTGTACCTGCCCGGCACGCCGGTGGACGCGCTGACCGAGGATATGAAGATGTGGTCGCACGTGATCCTGGAAGACCCGATGCCGACCGAGCTGAACAACTGGTTCCTGTACAGCGAGAAAAACCAGAGCGGCTTCGTGGGCTATGACTTCAGCGAAGAGGCGGAAACCGCCAATCCCTGGGTGGATATGACTGAAGAAGAGCTGTGGCAGACCGCCGGCGTGACCCTGAACCTGCCGGAAGGCGCGCAGGCCACCGCGTTCCGCTGGCTGGCGGAGGAAAGCCTGGCCGAGATGGACTTCACCCTGGACGGCGGCGAGTACTGCGCCCGCGTAAAGCCCGCCGCGCTGGAAGCGGGACAGGTGGAAAACATCTCCGACATGTACTTCGCCTGGGAGAACGAGGAAAAAGTGACCGTCGGCCACTGCGAAGGCACCCTGGGCCAGGCCCAGACCGGCAGCCAGGATTTCGTGGAGCTGTGCCTGTGGTACGACCTGGTTCCGGGCCTGATGTACTCCCTGTCCGTGTCCACCACGGACCTGGACGGCCTGGATCTGGTCGCCGTGGCCGAGATGGTTTACGTCCCCATGCAGGGCGACGCATAATTGGATGACACCGGGGATGCCTCAACACGAGGCATCCCCAATGAATTGCGCCTGAGGCGCGTAAATAGGCCTGCCGGCCATGCATTGCCCAAGGCAAATCTGCCTTGGGCATGATTTGCGCTGCGACGCACAGAAAGGCGCAATTCAAGCCGCCGAGCAATCATCATATCCGCGCAAAAGGGCCGCAAGTCTGTGACTTGCGGCCCCTCGTTTCAGAATTCTCAGGCGTTCTGGATCGCGGCCTGCGCGGCGGCAAGGCGGGCGATCGGCACGCGGAACGGCGAGCAGGACACATAGTCCAGGCCGATCCTGTGGCAGAACTCGATGCTCGACGGATCGCCGCCGTGCTCGCCGCAGATGCCCAGGTGGATGTCCGGGCGGGTCTTGCGACCGGCCTCGGCAGCCATCTTCACCAGGGAACCCACGCCGGTCTGATCCAGCTTGGCGAAGGGATCGAACTCGTAGATCTTGTGGTCGTAGTAAGCACCCAGGAACTTGGCGGCGTCGTCACGGGAGAAGCCGAAGGTCATCTGGGTCAGGTCGTTGGTGCCGAAGGAGAAGAACTCGGCCTCCTTGGCGATCTCGCCGGCGGTGACGGCCGCGCGCGGAATCTCGATCATGGTGCCCACGTGATACTTCATGTCCACGCCAGCTTCCTTGATGAGCTTGTCGGCGGTGGCGACCACCACGTCCTTGACAAACTTCAGCTCCTTCACCTCGCCCACCAGCGGAATCATGATCTCGGGCGCGATGTTGTACTCGGGATGCTTGCGGTTCACGTTGATGGCGGCGGAGATGACGGCCTCGGTCTGCATCTCGGCGATCTCGGGATAGGTGACGGCCAGGCGGCAGCCGCGATGGCCCATCATCGGGTTGAACTCATGCAGGGAATCCACGGTCTCCTTCAGTTCTTCCACGGTGATGCCCATTTCGGCGGCCAGCTCCACGATCTCCTCTTCCTTGTTGGGCAGGAACTCATGCAGCGGCGGATCCAGATAGCGCACGGTCATGGGACGGCCCTGCAGGACCTCGTACATGGCCTCGAAGTCGCCCTGCTGATAGGGGCGCAGCTTGGCCAGCGCCTTCTTGCGGGCCTCAACGTCCTTGGCCACGATCATCTCGCGCACGGCCTTGATGCGGTCGCCCTCGAAGAACATGTGCTCGGTGCGGCACAGGCCGATGCCCTCAGCGCCGAATTTCACGGCCTGCATGGCGTCGCGGGGGTTGTCGGCGTTGGTGCGGATGCGCAGCTTGCGCTCGGCGTCCGCCCAGGCCATGAAGCGGCCGAAGTCGCCGGAGATGGTGGCTTCCGCGGTGGGAATGGCCTCGCCGTAGATCTTGCCGGTGGAGCCGTCCACGGAAATCCAGTCGCCCTCTTTGAAGGTGCGGCCGCCCAGCTCGAACTCGTGGTCGCGCATCTTGATTTCGGAGCAGCCGGACACGCAGCAGGTGCCCATGCCGCGGGCGACGACCGCCGCGTGGCTGGTCATGCCGCCGCGAACCGTCAGGATGCCCTGGCTGGCCACCATGCCCTCGATGTCCTCGGGGCTGGTCTCCAGGCGAACCAGAACCACGCGATGGCCGTGCTCGGCCCAGCGCTTGGCGTCCTCAGCGGAGAACACGATCTGGCCGCAGGCCGCGCCGGGGGAAGCCGCCAGGCCTTCGCCGATGGGCTTCGCGGCCTTCAGCGCCTTGGCGTCAAAGGTGGGATGCAGCAGGCTGTCGAGCTGCTTGGGCTCCACGCGCAGCACGGCCTCGCGCTCGGTGATCATACCCTCGTCCACCAGGTCGACGGCGATCTTCAAAGCGGCGGCGGCGGTGCGCTTGCCGTTGCGGGTCTGCAGCATATAGAGCTTGCCGTTTTCGATGGTGTACTCCATGTCCTGCATGTCCTTGTAATGGGCTTCCAGGTTATTGGCGATCGTCTTGAACTGGGCGTACACCTCGGGCATATCCTGCTCCAGCTGGGCGATCTTGTTGGGGGTGCGGATGCCGGCGACGACGTCCTCGCCCTGGGCGTTGATCAGGTATTCGCCGAACAGCGCCTTTTCGCCGGTGGCGGGGTTGCGGGTGAAGGCAACGCCGGTGCCGGACTTGTCATTCAGGTTGCCGAACACCATGGGCTGCACGTTGACGGCGGTGCCCCAGGAATAGGGGATGTCGTTCATGCGGCGATAGACGTTGGCGCGGGGGTTGTCCCAGGAGCGGAACACGGCCTTCACGGCCTCCATCATCTGCACCTTGGGATCGGTGGGGAAATCCTCGCCCTTCTGCTCTTTATAGTAGGCCTTGAAGCGGGCGACGAGCTCCTTCATGTCGTCCACGTCCAGGTCGATGTCGTTGGTGACGCCCTTCTTCTCCTTCACCTCGTCGATGATGACCTCGAAGGTCTTCTTCGGGATCTCCATCAC
>CAMVBO010000301.1 GCA_947165745.1 uncultured Clostridia bacterium
ACGAGATCACCACCATCCCCCGCGGCAGCGCCGGCGGCTACACCATGTACCTGCCTCAGGAGGAGTTCCACTACATCACCACGGCCCGCATGAAGGCCCAGATGGCCAGCGCCATGGGTGGCCGGGTGGCCGAGGCGCTGATCTTCGGCGACGTAACCACCGGTGCCTCCAGCGACATCAAATCCGCCACGGAGATCGCCCGCAGCATGGTGACCGAGTACGGCATGAGCGGCAAGCTCGGCCCGGTTTATCTGGGCACGGAGCACGAGGTGTTCCTGGGCAAGAGCTTCTCCCAGCAGAATTCCGGTTTCTCGGAGCTGGTGAACACCGACATCGACACCGAGGTGCACGCCCTGCTGCAGGAGGCCTATGACCGGGCGGAGAAGATCCTGTCCGAACACATCGACCAGCTGCACGGCCTGGCGAAGATCCTGATGGAGAAGGAGAAGATCGACCGGGCGGAGTTCGTGGCCTTCATGGACGGCAAGGAAGCCGAGGACTCCGTGGAGACCGAGTTCGTCCCCAAGGCCGAACCCGAGGACGCCCCCTGGAAGGACGCCCTGCCCGCGGAAGCGCCCGCCGAAGAGGCGCCCAGCGAGGACGAGGAATAACGACATCACGGCAGCCGCCGCGCACACGCGCGGCGGCTGTTTTTGCGCGCGGAAACGCTCTGCAAACGCTGATCCTGCATGAATCGCGTCTAATATGGCCACAATAGCGCATATAAAAGTGCTATGCTGTCATAAAGGATGTGAGCAACCCATGAAGGCGATCATCATGGTGGGCGGCGAGGGTACGCGGCTGCGGCCGCTGACCTGTGACTGCCCCAAGCCGATGATTAAGCTGATGAACCGCCCGGTGATGCAATACGCGCTGGCGCTGCTGCGGCAGCACGGCATCCACGAAATCGCGGCCACCCTGGGCTATCTGCCCGACGCCATCGAGGATTACTTCGGCGGCGGGGACGCCTTTGGCGTGGATCTGCGCTATTATATCGAAAAGACGCCCCTGGGCACCGCTGGGGGCGTGAAGCAGGCCTCGGCCTTTCTGGACGAGACCTTTGTGGTGCTGTCCGGCGACGGCATCACCGATCTGGACATCGCCGCCGCGGCGCGTTTCCATCGGCAGAAGGGGGCCCTGGCCACGCTGGTGTTGAAGCGGGCGGACAACCCGCTGGACTACGGCGTGGTGCTCACCGACGCGGACGGCCGCGTGAAGTCCTTTCACGAGAAGCCTGACTGGAGCGAGGTGGTGTCCGACACGGTGAACACCGGCATCTACATCCTGGAGCCGGAGGCGCTTGGGCACATCCCCGAGGGCCGTCCCTGGGACTTCGGGCATGACCTGTTCCCCGCGATGGTGAAGGCGGGGCTGCCGGTGTTCGGCTATGTGATGGAGGGCTATTGGTGCGACATCGGCGATGTGCGGGCCTATCTGGCCGCCCACGCCGACGCCATGGAGGGCCGCATCCACGTGGAGGGCCTGCTGCCCCGAACCGGGCGGGTGGCCCAGCTGCCCGGGGCGGTCGTCGACCGCGCCGCGGTGCTGGAGGGGCCCTGCCTGATCGGCCCCGGTGCGAAGGTACTGGCCGGGGCCTATGTGGGGCCCTACAGCGTCATCGGGCCGGACTGCGTGGTGGGCGAAGACGCCAGCGTGAAACGGGCGGTGCTCTGGCAGGGCGCGCGGCTGGAGCGCGGCGCCCAGGCGCGGGGTTGCGTGCTGGGGGCGGGGGCCGTGCTGGGCGAAGGCGCCCAGGCCTACGAGGAGTCCGCCCTGGGCACTGGCGCGGCGCTGGGCAAGCGGGCCGTGCTGCTGCCGGGGGTGAAGCTCTGGCCCGGCAAGCGCGGCGCGGATGGCGAGCGGCTGGAGGCCAACCTGGTCTGGGGCAGCCGCCGGGAGCCGGGCTTTTCGGCCGGCACGCTGACGCTGGCCGCCTCCCCCGCCCAGGCTGCCCGGGCGGCCCAGGCGCTGGCGGCGGCGCTGGACTTCCGGGAGCTGATGCTGGGTCGGCGCTCCGGCGGCACGGCGGAGGCCCTGTGGCACGCGACGGCGGCGGGCGCCATGGCCCAGGGCGTGCGGGTGCTGGATGCGGGAGAATGCCTGCCGCCCCAGCTGCGCCGCGCGCAGAGCGCCCTCGGCGGCCCCTGGGCGGCACTGGTAACGGGTGACGGGATCATCCCGCTGAACCCAGCCGGCGCGGAGCTGACCACCCGCCAGCAGCGCGCCGTGACCGCCCGGCTGGCCCGGCAGGACTTCAACCCGCCCTTCTCCGCCGCCACACCGGCCATCCTTCCGGCGGGCCCCACGGACGCCGCCTACGTGGCCTGGGCCGCAAACCGGTACGCCGCCGACCCGGAGAAATCGCCGCCTGTCGCCCTCTTTGCCGGGGACGGTCGTGCGCTCGACCTGGCGGAACGCGCCTTCCTGCGGGCGGGGCTGCGAGTGCGCCGTGGGGATATCGCCGACCCATCCCTGGCCCCCGGCGAGATCGGCGTCGCGCTGGACGACACCGCCGAAGCCTTCACCCTGTCGGAGGAGGACGGCACACTGTCCGAGGGCGAGAGTCAGCTGCTGCTGGCCTGGACGGCGCTGGAGCGGGGCGAGGAGGCGCTGCTTCTGCCGGTGCAGGCCACCCGGGCGGTGAAGGTCCTGGCCCAGGCGCGCGGCGCGCGGGTGGAGTTCATGGGCGGCGAGGGCGCGCTGTGGCTGAACGCGCTGGCGGAGCGCTTTCCCGCGCAGTTCACGCTGCAGCGGGACGGCATCGCCGGGGCGCTGATGGCGCTGAGCGCGCTGGCTGAGGCCGGGCTGACCCTGGCTGACTGGCGGCGCGGCATGCCCGCCGTTTCCCGCCGAAGCCGCAGCGTGCCCATCCCTCTCAGTCAGACCGGGCGCGTGCTGCGCACACTGGCCCAGCGGGAGCGGGACATCGAACTGGGCGGCGGCATGCGCCTGCGCCGGGGCGACGGCTGGGCCTGGATCTGCCCAGACGGGCGCCGCGCGGCCTTTCGCATCGTCACCGAGGCCGCCAGCGCCGAAACCGCCCGGGAGCTGTGCGACTTCTGTGAGCGGGAATTGAGGCGCATCGCGGGCGGGAAGGAATGAAATGCGTTCTTCATAACGTGATGTAGAATCAACAATACGCGTTTCCCTAACATGACGCACAAATCCTTCGCTTCGCTCAGGATGACAGCATTGCGCGTCGATGTCATCCTGAGCGTAACGAAGGATCTGTACATTTGTAGACGTTCTGTTGTCTATTGCCTGATCCGGGCGAGCGGCAACCTTTTCCGTCAGCACCTGCGGTGCTTACGAGTCCGGGCACGCGGCAGCCAGTATTCCTACTCCCTACTCCCTACTGCCTACTCCCTCACTTCTTGATCCGCTTGTCCAGCCGGGCCGCCAAACGGGTGCCCACGCTCTGGAACACCTGCACCACGATCACCAGCACGAGCACGGCCAGGT
>CAMVBO010000302.1 GCA_947165745.1 uncultured Clostridia bacterium
ACCGACGCCAGGCGGAGGGGCTTCCATCGGCTGGATCTGGACGTGTGGGCCTTCAACGACGACGCCTTGGCGTTCTACGAGGCCGTGGGGTTCACCACGTATCGAAGGTACATGGAACTGGAGGTTTGAGCCATGCGCACCATTCACATCACCGCTTCGAAATCCTACGACGTGCTGATCGGCGAAGGGTTGCTGGACAAGTGCGGCGAGCTGACGGCGAAGGTCGTAAAGCCCTGCCGGTGCGTGATCGTGTCCGACGACACCGTGGATGAGCTCTACGGCGACCGGGCGCAGATCAGCTTCCGCTACGCCGGGTTTGACGCGAGCCGCTTCACCTTTCCCGCCGGGGAGGCCAGCAAGAACCTGGCCACGCTCGCCGACATTCTGAACGCCCTGGGCCAGGCGGGCCTCTCCCGCAGCGACCTGGTGGTGGCCCTGGGCGGCGGCGTAACCGGCGACATGGCGGGCTTCGCGGCGGCCATCTACACCCGGGGCATCCGCTTTGTGCAGATTCCCACCACGCTGCTGGCGGCGGTGGACTCCTCCGTGGGCGGCAAAACCGCCGTGGACATGCCCTTCGGCAAGAACATGGTGGGCGCGTTCCACCAGCCCAGTCTGGTGATCACCGACACCGACGTACTGCGGGATCTGCCCGCCGAGCAGCTGTCCAACGGCTGCGCGGAGGCGATCAAGTGCGGCGTGCTGAACGACCCGGCGCTGTTTAAGACGCTCTCCGGCGGCGACTGGCTGGATGAGATCGAAGCGGTGGTGGAGCGCTGCGTGGCCTACAAGCGGGACGTAGTGGCCGGGGATGAGTTCGACACCGGCAGCCGCGCTCTTTTGAACCTGGGCCACACCTTCGGCCACGCCATCGAGGTGTGCTCGAACCTCACCCTGCTGCACGGCCAGGCCGTGGGCATCGGCACGCTGATGGCCGCCGCCGTGGCCAAGTGCCCGGAGGATATGATCCTGAAAATCGCGGCCTGCCTGCGGGCGAACGGCCTGCCCACCCATTGCGGCTACCCCGCTTCCGCGCTGGCAAAGGCCGCGCTGAACGACAAGAAGCGCGCGGGCGGCAGCATCACGCTGGTGCTGCCGGAGGCCATCGGCAGGTGCCGGCTGGAAAAGGTGCCCGTGACCGACCTGCCCCGCTGCTTCGAGGCGGCGCTCGCGTCCCAGGAGGCGCTGGGCCTATGAACGCAATCATCACCCCCGCGAAGCTGGCCGGAGCCGTGCGCGTACCCGCGTCGAAATCCGCCGCCCACCGCGCGCTGATCTGCGCTGCGCTGGCGGACAGGCCCACCGCCATTCGCGTCGGCGCCCTGAACCGGGACATCGAGGCCACTTTGGCGTGCCTGGCGGCGCTGGGCGCGAAGGTGGGCCGGGACAGCGACGCGATCGGCATTACGCCCATCCGCGACGTGCCGACGGACGCGCTTCTGGACTGCGGCGAGAGCGGCTCCACGCTGCGGTTCCTGCTGCCCGTCGTCTGCGCCCTGGGCGCAAGCGCCGGGGTGGTGGGCCGCGGGCGGCTGCCCCAGCGGCCCAACGCCGCCCTGACGGACGCCTTGCGCACCCACGGCGCGGCCATCGACAGCGATCGGCTGCCCATGCGGCTCTCCGGGCCGATCACCGGCGGCCTGTGGATGCTGCCAGGCAACGTGTCCAGCCAGTTCGTCACCGGGCTGCTGCTGGCGCTGCCGCTGTTGAGGGAGGACAGCGAGATCGCCCTGACCACAAAGCTGGAGTCCGCCGCCTATGTGGCCATGACGCTCCAGGCGCTGGCGGATTTTGGCATCCGCGTCGAACCTACAGCCACCGGCTGGCGCGTCCCCGGCGGACAGGCGTATCGTTCCCCCGGCGCCCTGGAGGTGGAGGGCGACTGGTCGGCGGCGGCCTTCTGGCACGCGGCCAACACCCTGGGGGCGGACGTGCGCGTGGAGGGCTTGAACGCGGACAGCGTCCAGGGGGACCGGGCGGTCACCGAACTTCTCGGCAAAGCAAAGATCGATGCCAGCGGCATCCCGGACCTGGTCCCGGCGCTGGCCGTCGCCGCCGCGAGTCTGCCGCAAACGACGGTCATCACCGGCGCGGCGCGCTTGCGCCTGAAGGAGAGCGATCGGCTGGCCACCACCGCCGCGATGCTCGAGGCCCTGGGCCACAGTTGCGAAATCACCCCGGACGGGCTGATCGTCCGGGGCGGCGCGCCGACGCCCTGCGCCGAGCCCGTCCGGACGGTGGACGGCGCGAACGACCATCGGATCGTGATGGCCGCCGCCGTGGCCGCCGCCTTCGCGGATCGGCCCGTGCGCGTCACGGGGGCCGAGGCCGTCGATAAATCCTACCCGGACTTCTTCCGGGACTACACCATGCTGGGAGGTATCGTCCATGTCGAACACCCTGGGCAGTAAATACCGCGTGACCATCTTCGGCCAGAGCCATTCGCCGATGATCGGCGCGGTGATCGAGGGCGTCCCGGCGGGCGTCGTGCCGGATATGGAGGCCGTCGCGGCGTTCATGGCGCGGCGAGCCCCCGGCCAAGGCGACCTGTCCACCCCGAGGAAGGAGACGGACGCCGTGCGGATCATCGCCGGGCTGAACGAGCGTGGCGAGACCTGCGGCGCGCCGCTGACCGCCGTGATCGAAAACGCCGACGCCCGCAGCCGGGACTACGCGGCCCTTCGGGACGTGCCGCGCCCCGGCCACGCCGACTACGCCGCCGCCGTGAGGTTCCTGGGTCACAACGATATCCGGGGCGGCGGGCAGTTCTCCGGGCGGCTCACCGCGCCGCTGTGCTTCGCGGGGGCGCTGGCGCTGCAAATCCTGGCGGAAAAGGGCGTGCGCGTAAAGGCGCGCATCCAAAGCGTTTCCGGCATCGAGGACGCGCCGATGGACTTCGCCGACCCGCCTCTGGACGCCATCGCGGTCAGCGGCCTGCCCTGCGTGAACGCCGACGCCGCCGGGCGCATGGCCGAAGCCATCCGCGCGGCGAGGACGGCGGGCGATTCCGTGGGCGGCGTGGTGGAGTGCTTTGCCACAGGCCTGCCTGCCGGGCTGGGCGACGGCATGTTTGACGGCGTGGAAAACCGCGTCGCCCGGGCGCTGTTCGGCATCCCCGCCGTGAAGGGCGTGGAATTCGGCGCGGGCTTCGCCGCCGCCGGCATGCGCGGCAGCGCGCACAACGACCCCTTCCGCATCGAGGACGGCCGCGTCGTCACCGAGACCAACCGCCACGGCGGCGCGCTGGGCGGCATCACCACCGGCATGCCCCTGGTGGTGCGCGCGGCATTCAAGCCCACGCCCTCCATCGCGCTCGAGCAAAAGTCCGTATCCCTCTCCCGCAGCGAGAACGCCACCCTGACCGTCCAGGGCCGCCACGACCCCTGCGTCGTGCCCCGGGCCGTGCCCGTGGTGGAGGCCGCCGTGGCATGCGTCATACTGGACATGATGCTGGAATAGCTT
>CAMVBO010000303.1 GCA_947165745.1 uncultured Clostridia bacterium
CCCCGGGCTGGAATTCCGGGAGAAATTTATCCGAATATAAGGCTTATGGGAGGTGTGTCCATGTCCGTTTTTCATCGCAAACCCAAGGTGCCAGCCATCGCCTATGATCCAGCCGTCCAGCAGCCCGCCGTGCGCAAGAGCATTTGCACCGGCGAGATGACGGCGGGCTTCATCGACCTCAGAAACGGCAAGTTCACCGACCTGATGCGCCTGGACGGCCCCAAGGGCCTGGAACAGTTCAAAAAGGACACCGGCGCGGAGGAGATCAGGGAGATCTACTGATTTGCCAGAGAACCGGATTGCCACCTCGCTTCGCTCCTCGCAATGACGCATACCCGTGTATGGCGCGATATGCTCAATTCCCGCGCCAAGTCACTTTCGCGTCGCATCGCTTCCCACAATGACGAAAACCCTTGCATGGTGAGATATGCCTGAAGCCCGGGAAGCGTCGTTGCGGGGAGCCCGCCGGGGCGACGCGGCAATCCGGCTTCCTTTTGTCTTCATTTGTTAATTTCCTCATTTCATTCAATATCCTGTCAACGCCCGTCGTCTATAGGGTGTAATTACAAAATGACGGCCGTCTGTGGCACATTGGAGCGGGTTTCCATGAACGACAACGAATATATGCGGCGGGTTCGCGCCATCGAGGGGCGGCTGTTTCGCGTCGCCCAGGCCATCCTGTGGCGGGAGGCGGACAGCGTGGACGCTGTTCAGGAGGCGGTGTTCAGGGGCTGGCTGAAGAAGGACCGGCTGAACGACGATGAGCGCCTGGAGGCCTGGCTGACGCGCATACTGGTGAACGTCTGCCGGGACATGCTGCGCCGCCGCAAGCGCGACCCCGTGCCGCTGCCCGAGCAGGTTTCGCGGGAGGACCGCATGTGCGAGGATCTGCAGCTGCGGATGGCGCTGAAGGCCCTGCCGGAAAAGTACCGGCTGCCGCTGGTGCTGCACCATATGCAGGGCTGGCCCATCGCAGATGTCAGCCGGATGCTGGGCATTCCAAAAGCGCTGGTGACGTCCCGGCTGCATCAGGCTCGGCGCACCCTTCGCGCGCTTCTGGACGGAGGTGACGACAGATGAAAGAGGACAAACTGCGCCTTGCCCGCGCGTTCACGAAAACCCCTTCTGAACTGAGCGACGCCGTGGAAGCGGCATTCAGGAGAGGAGAACAGACGATGAAAAAGAGACATAAAATGACGATAGCGCTGACCGCAGCGGCGGCCTGCGCGTTGATTCTGGCGGGGTTGGCTTTGGCGGCGGGGCGACTGACGGCACCCAAGCCCGACCCGGTGGTGCTGGCCCAGGCGACGGCGCGAGTCAAGCCCACGCCGGAGGTCACGCCAGCGCTGACGCCCATGCCGGAGGTGACGCCAAAACCGACGCCCACGCCGGAGATCACCCCGGAGCCGACGCCAATGCCGACCCCGAAACCGGAGATCAGCCTGGTCTACACCCAGCCCGATTCCAATTACTATCACTCTGACCCGAACTGCTCCGGCATGGTGGGCGCGGTGGCCTGGACGGAGGAATCCGCGATTTCCGTGGGGAAGAAGCCTTGCGCGGTGTGCATGAGCGTTGAGATTGATGACGCGGTTGAAACACCTGAACTTGAGCCGGAAGCGATTGAAGCGCCGATGTACTACACGGAGGCCGGAGTGTATTTCCACGGCGACGCGCATTGTTCCGGCATGGTGGGCGCCGAGCCGCACACGATTGAGCTGGCCCTGGCGAGCGGCAAACAGCGCTGCCCCGTCTGCCAACCGGTGGAGCCGGACCACTACGATCTGTTCCTCAAAGCGTTTGGACAGGGATTGGACGCGCTTGCCCCGGGCTATGTCTACAGCTACAGCAGCGGAAAGATCGACTATTTTGACGAGACGCCCTGGTGCGAATGGAATGTCACCGACGGCAAAGAGACGTTGCCCGTTTGCTGCGTGACGGACTTTTTGAAGGCGAACAGCAGCGATCCAACCGCCTACAGCGTCCTTGATACGCCGCTGGAAGACGTGATGCGCTTCAGCTTTGAAGTCGAGCGCCTGGGCAACCTGTGGCCTTTCCTGTCGAAAACGGAGGCGGGCGGCATCGCCCTCGCTGAAAAAGATGAAGCGATGGAACGCACGATCGAAATGGCAGGCATCGAAGGACCGCTGAACATGGAGGAGAGAAATGTCTGGGTGGCTATTGGTTCGGACGGTGCGATCAAGGAGCTGGAGGTGTACTACGTAGACGCCGCAGGTGGGTGCTCGGCGACGATTGGGTGGAAGCTGACCGACGGGAAATATGTGTTCTCAGGCGTCGTCGAACCGCACGATAATACAGCGGATTTGGGATCGGTGAGCACCGACGGTTAATGTAGGACTGAACCCGTAAACCACAGGGGCGGCGCAACGCCGCCCCTGCAAATCTTATTATCTGCGAAGGATGCTTTTTCAAATGAAGCGAAGGATTTATGCGTTTCATGTAAAACAACGCCTCGCGAATGCCGCGGAACAATCGCTTATTTCGGCCTGTACTTCTCCAGCTTCCCATTCAGCTTCCGGTAAATCTCCGCCATGAAGGGTTCGTCCCTGTTGTCGGCGGCCTCTTTAAGCGGAAACCACTTCACGCCGCTGTTCTCGTCGGCCTTCCCGCGAAGGGGCTGGTTCTCGTCCGCCCGCAGCAGGAAGGCCACGTTCATGTGCAAGTGGGCGGAGACGAACGCGCCGCGCTTGACGTGGCTCTGCACGGGCAGGATCTCCGCCGAATAGATGTCCTCGCTCACGGGTTCGAGAATGCTCGCACCGGTCTCCTCCCGGGCTTCCCGCAGCGCCACGGCCAGCGGATATTCCTCGCCGTCGTTGTGCCCGCCGGTCCAGGCCCAGGTGTTGTAGATGTTGTGGTGGACCATCAGCGCTTTGGTGAAATCCGGGTTCACGATCCAGGACGAGGCGGTGAAGTGGGCCAGGGGATTGTCCCGGGTCAGGGGCGTGGGCTGGGTGTCCAGCGCCCAGAGCATCACCTGCTTATCCCGCGCCTCCTGCTCGCACGCGGGATCAAAGCGCAAAAGCGCCTCGCGCAATTTCTGCATTATTTACTCCTTCCATCCGTTCAGTGCCCGCTTCAGGTATTGCCCCGTGAAACTCTCAGGATGCTGGGCGACTTCCTCCGGCGTGCCGGCGGTCACGATGGTTCCGCCGCCGTCCCCGCCTTCGGGGCCCAGATCGATGATCCAGTCGGCGGTTTTGATCACGTCCAGGTTGTGCTCGATCACCACCACCGTGTTGCCCGCCTCCGCCAGGCGGTCCAGCACCTGAATGAGCCGTTCCACGTCCGCCACATGCAGGCCGGTGGTGGGCTCGTCCAGTACGTAGATCGTGCGGCCCGTGGCCTGCCGGGACAGCTCGGTCGCCAGCTTGACGCGCTGGGCCTCGCCGCCGGAGAGGGTGGTGGCGGGCTGGCCCAGCTTCACATAGC
>CAMVBO010000304.1 GCA_947165745.1 uncultured Clostridia bacterium
CGATGTACTTCACGATCTCCTCCTCGGTCATGCCGATGCCGTTGTCGATGAAGGTGAGCGTGCCCTTTTCCTTGTCGGCGATCACATCGATGCGGTCGGGGGCCTCGTCCTCCGCCTCCGCCTGGCCGTTGTTCACCAGCCAGCGATATTTGCGGATGGCGTCGCAGCCGTTGGAGACCAGCTCGCGCACGAAGATGTCTTTATCGGAATACAGCCACTGCTTGATGACGGGCATGATATTCTCGGCGTTGATGGATACGGTTCCTTTGAACATATTTTTACCTCCCTTGGGTTGTGTTTAAATTGGGTTCACAAGCAATATTATAATCTGAAAGCGGGGGATGTCAAGTAAAATTTAGCACTCAAACGAAAAGAGTGCTAACAAAAGGCGATGGCAACTCGCGATCTATAAAAATCTACCGATGGTTGCTTGCAAACAATGGTAGAATATGCTATAGTGTATACGGGTGAACCACCCGGACAAAAATGACAACACTCGTTATTGAATGGAGGCGGAAGATATGATTGACAACATCGCGGTCGGAAAGACCATCGCAAAGCTTCGGCAGAACAAGAACATGACCCAGCAACAGCTGGCGGCGGCGTTGAACGTATCGCATCAGGCCGTCTCCAAGTGGGAGACGGGCGCGGCCTTGCCGGACGTGCAGACCCTGATGGCCCTCACGCGCCTCTTCGGCATCACCATGGAGCAGCTGCTCAACGGCGAGGTGCCCGAGGATCGCGTGGAGACGCCCAGGCCCGCGTCCCCCTTTGACGAGCCGATCCAAAATATAGGAAATTTCGTCAACAACATTGTCAGCGGCATCTTCAAGCCCAGGGATCCTGAGCCCGCTGCCGACGAGGACGACGGCGCGACGGACGCCGAGGCGCCCGAGACCGACCTGGAGGTCGGGAAAGCGCCTGACGGGAACGACGACGGCGCCGAACCCGCCGGGGATGGGGAGGCCGCGGAGAATTTCGACGTGCAGCGGCTATTGCAGATGGCGCCCTTTATGAGCAAGAGCGCCGTGGACGAGCTGCTGTTGGAGAACAAGGATAAGCTGACCGCCGAGGACATCGCCCGGTTCGCGCCCTTCGCCAGCCAGGAGTGCATCGAAAAGCTGATCCAGAACAGCAAGCAGGAGATCAACTGGGACGTGCTGCGCAAGGTGGCCCCCTTCCTGAAGCGGGAAGTGGTGGACAAGCTGGCCAAGGCCGCCGCCAAGGGCGGGCAGTACGTCAAGAAGGGCGTGGAGTCCACCGGCATCAACACCGAGGACTTTGGCAAGGCCGTGCAGGACGTGGGCCAGAAGATCGGCGCGGGCCTGGAGAGCGCCTTGCGCAAGGCCGCCAAGCTGGGCGGCGACGTGGTGGACGGCGTTTCCAACACCATCAGCGGCCTGGTGGACAGCGCGCGGGAACGGCAGGCGCGGGCGGACGCCCTGCGCAAGGCCGCCTGCGAGCGGGCCCTGGCCGACGAAAAGTGGGACTGGCTGGCCGAGCACATCCCGGAGATCAGGGACGAGGAGCTGCTGCGCCAGATCGCCCAGAAGGCCAACGGCCTGGGCATGCACGACTGGGTGCTGGAGCACCTGAACGGCTACGCGGACACCCGCACCATCGACGCCGCCATCGAGGCGGGCAACTGGGGCTGGCTGGGCGATCACGTGTGGCAGTTTGAGGACGAATTGCAGGAGAAGATCGCCCGCGCCGCAGCAAAGCAGGAGAACTGGCAGTGGCTGTCCACCTACGCCGAGCAGATCTCCCTGGAGAACTGCGCCGATGAGATCGCCATTACCGCCTACAAGGCCGAGGCCCGGGTGCTGGCCAAGCAGATCGCCGAGCACTGCATGACCGACGCCCAGCGGGAAGCCCTGGCGAGCGAGGTCATCGCCGCGGGGGATTACGATTACCTGCAGCAGCTGGTGGAGCTGCTCTCGCCCGAGTTCATCGGCCGCGCGCTGGTGGCCAATGCCCAGCAGAAGCAGTGGGACGTGGTGGCCCGGTTCGTCGGCCACGCCGACGACGACAGCATCGGCCAGATGATGGAGCTGGCCATTGCCGAGGGCAACTTCGACGCCATCGACATGCTGGACGAGTATCTGTAAAAACGACTATGCCGCCCCCTCCGCCGGAGGGGGCGATTTTTTGTTGCGAATCCCATAAAACCATGCTATAATGTAGATTGAATGAATATACTCGGAGGCTCTGATTTGGATTCCAGACAGGTTGTTTCGGTGTCGAAGGGCAGACTGGCGGGGAATATCCTGCTGGCGCTGGTGATCGGCGCAGCGCTGCCGATCGTGATGGTGCTGCAGGTGTCGCTGCTGGCCCCTGTGTTGATGCTCTGCGGCATTTTCGCGGTGCGGATGAAGGCCCGGACGGGGTGGGTCCCCGCCGCGGTGTTGTACGCCGCGTCGCTGGCGTCGACGATGTGGTTCCTGGGCGCGACGATGATGCTGGCGCTGTTGGTCGCGGCCATCCTGCCGTCCGTGGCGGTGGCCTGGGGCATGGCGCGAAAGCGGCCCTTCTTCGAGCAGATGCGCGTGGGCGTGACCGCCTATGCCCTGGGGCTGGTGGCGGGCATGCTGATCGCCTATGTGAGCTTCGGCGGCAACATGATCGCCCGCTTCACCGACCGTTTGCGCGCGGGGTTCGCCCGCATGCCGGACGCGGCGCTCAAGCCCTTCGTGGAGGCCATCAACTCCACGATCACCATGAGCGGCGCGGGAGGGCAAATGTATACGGTGGAGCTGTATCGCAGCCAGCTTTCCGGCATACTGGACCTGATGCAGCGGACCTATGCCCAGGCCCTGCCGGGGGCGCTGCTCACCGGGGCGCTGCTCTCCGGCGTCATCAGCGTGCTGTGGGGCAACTGGACCATGGCACGCCTGGGGCTGGCCACCAACGAAAGCTTCGTGGGCATGAGCGGCTGGTTCATGCCGGCGCAGCTGACCTGGGGGCTGCTGGGACTCTGGGTTGTGGGATTGGTGCTGACCGCCGCCCGCTATGAAGCCGGGGCTACGGTCTACGCCGCCGTGCGCAGCCTGTGCGGCGCGGCCTTTTTCATCCAGGCCATGGCGGCGCTGGACCGGCGGATGCTGCGCGGCGGACGGTATTTGGGCCGACGCCGGCTGCTGATTACGCTGTTCTCCGTGGCGGCGCTGCTGCTGCCTGACGTAGGCGCGGCGATGGCTGTCATCGGCGCGGCTTCGGCGCTGTCCGGCTCCCATGGGGCGATTAAGCGCGGCAATTCGGAACCATCGGATCGGGACGATCCGCAGGAATAGGAGGCAATTGACATGAAGGTTATCCTGCTACAGGACATCAAGGGAACCGGCAAGAAGGATCAGATACTGGAGATTTCCGACGGCTATGCCCGCAACTATCTGCTGCCCCGCAAGCTGGCGAAGGAGGCCACGGCCGAGGCCGTGAACTCGCTGGAGAAGG
>CAMVBO010000305.1 GCA_947165745.1 uncultured Clostridia bacterium
CGCCAACCTGACGGGCCAGCAGGATGTGCTCGCGGGTCTGGGGCATCGGGCCGTCGGCAGCGGAAACCACCAGGATCGCGCCGTCCATCTGGGCAGCGCCGGTGATCATGTTCTTGACATAGTCAGCATGGCCGGGGCAGTCCACGTGCGCATAGTGACGCTTCTCGGTCTGGTACTCGACGTGCGCGGTGTTGATCGTGATGCCACGGGCCTTCTCTTCGGGCGCCTTGTCGATCTGGTCATAGCGCATGGCCTCCGCGCCGCCAACCTGCGCCAGCGCCATCGTGATGGCGGCGGTCAGGGTGGTCTTGCCGTGGTCGACGTGACCGATCGTGCCGATGTTTACATGGGGTTTGTTGCGTTCAAACTTTGCTTTCGCCATTTTATATTCCCTCCATATTGGTTCGTTGTCTATAAACGACCTCATCCGTCACGGCTTCGCCGTGCCACCTTCCCCAGAGGGGAAGGCTGAGTGAGTTACCGCTTGCCCAGGATCTTCTCGGCAATGTTGTGCGGCACTTCCTCGTAGTGGGCAAACTGCATGGTGTAGGTGCCTCGGCCCTGGGTCTTGCTGCGCAGGTCCGTGGCATAGCCGAACATCTCGCTCAGCGGCACGACGCCGTCGATGGAGTGCATGCCGGCGTGGGCGTCCATGCCGGTGACGCGGCCGCGACGGGCGCTAATGTCGCCCATGACGTCGCCCATGTACTCGTCCGGCACGACCACCTCGATCTTCATCATCGGCTCAAGCAGGGCGCTGTCCGCCTTGCGCAGGGCCTCCTTGAAGGCCATGGAGCCGGCGATCTTGAACGCCATTTCGCTGGAGTCCACCTCGTGGTAGGAGCCGTCAATCAGGTCGACGCCGAAGTCCATGACCTCGTAGCCGCCCACGCTGCCGCTAAGCGCGGCTTCGCGGATGCCCTGATCGATGGGGGCGATGAATTCCTTGGGAATCACGCCGCCTACGATCTTGTTGTTGAACTCATAGCCGCTGCCGGGCTCGCGGGGATAGATCTCGATCACGCAGTGACCGAACTGGCCGTGACCGCCGGTCTGGCGAACGTAGCGGCCCTCGGCCTTCGCGCGCTTGCGAATGCACTCCTTGTAAGCGACCTGGGGCTTGCCCACGGTGGCCTCCACGCGGAACTCGCGCAGCAGTCGGTCCACGATGATCTCCAGGTGCAGTTCGCCCATACCGGCGATGATGGTCTGGCCCGTGGACTCGTCGGTGTAGGTCTTGAAGGTGGGGTCCTCCTCGGCCAAGCGCACCAGCGCCAGGCTCATCTTGTCCTGACCGGCCTTGGTCTTGGGCTCGATGGCCACGCGGATGACCGGCTCCGGGAACTCCATGCTCTCCAGGATGATGGGCTTGCCCTCGACGCACACAGTGTCGCCGGTGGTGGTCTCCTTCAGACCCACGACGCCGGCGATGTCGCCCGCGCGGATCTCCTCGATCTCCTCGCGGTGATTCGCGTGCATGCGCAGGATACGGCCCACGCGCTCGCGCTTGCCCTTGGTGGAGTTGTAAACGTAGCTGCCCGTCTTCAGCGTGCCGGAATAGACGCGCATGAAGGCCAGCTTGCCCACAAAGGGGTCCGCCATGATCTTGAACACCAGCGCGGAGAAGGGGGCGTCGTCGTCGGCCTCGCGCTCCTCATCGGTGTCCTTGCCGGGACGGGTGCCCTTCACGGCGGGGATGTCGATGGGCGACGGCAAATAGTCCACGATGGCGTCCAGCAGGGGCTGCACGCCCTTGTTGCGATAGGAGGTGCCGCAGAGCACCGGGTTCAGCTTGCCGGCGATGGTGCCCTTGCGCAGGCCGAGCATGATCTCCTTGGTGGTCAGCTCCTCGCCGTCCAGGTACTTCATCATCAGCTCGTCGTCGCACTCGGCGGCGGCTTCCACCATCCTGGCGTGGTATTCCTCGGCCATTTCCTGCAGATCCGCGGGAATGTCGGTCTCGTCCATGGTGGTACCCATCTCGTCCACATAGATCTCGGCCTTCATCTTGACCAGATCCACCAGGCCGACGAAGCTGGCCTCGGAACCGATGGGAAGCTGAATCGGCACGGCGTTGGCCTGCAGGCGCTCCTTCATCATGTCCACCACGCGGAAGAAGTCGGCGCCCACGATGTCCATCTTGTTGACGTAGGCCAGTCGGGGCACGTTGTACTTGGTGGCCTGGCGCCACACGGTCTCGGACTGGGGCTCTACGCCGCCCTTGGCGCAGAACACGGAGACCGCGCCGTCCAGCACGCGCAGCGAGCGCTCCACCTCAACGGTAAAATCGACGTGGCCGGGGGTGTCGATCAGGTTGATCTGATGCCCACGCCATTCACAGGTCGTCGCCGCGGAGGTGATGGTGATGCCGCGCTCCTGCTCCTGCTCCATCCAGTCCATCGTGGCCATGCCCTCGTGCACCTCGCCGATGCGATGGGTGCGGCCCGTGTAATACAGGATGCGCTCGGAAGTGGTGGTCTTGCCGGCATCGATGTGTGCCATGATGCCTATGTTGCGTACATGATCCAGTGAATGTGTCCTTGCCACAGTCAATTTCCTACTTTCATTAAAATTCAGCGATGGTTGGGAGCCAAACTTAACAGACCCCCATAGAACCATCAGCACGCATAGTGCGTGCTGATGAATGGGTTATGTGATTCGGGAAGGCCGCGAAAAGCGGCCTTTCGCTTACCAGCGATAGTGCGCGAAAGCCTTGTTGGCCTCGGCCATCTTGTGCATATCCTCGCGGCGCTTCACGGCGTTGCCGGTGTTGTTCGCGGCATCCATGATCTCGCCAGCCAGGCGGTCCGCCATGGTGCGCTCGCCGCGCTTGCGGGCGAACATCACCAGCCAGCGCAGGGCCAGAGTCTGGCGGCGCTCCGGGCGAATCTCGATAGGCACCTGGTAGGTGGAACCGCCGACGCGGCGGGCCTTGACTTCCATCGCGGGCATGATGTTCGCGATAGCGGCATTGAACACCTCCATGGCGTCCTTGCCGGTCTTGGCGGCGACGGTCTCAAAGGCATCGTAGCACACGCCCTGGGCGATGCCGCGCTTGCCATCATACATAACCTGGTTGATCAGCTTGGTGATAATGGTCGTTCCGTATACAGGATCCGGAAGCACCTCGCGCTTCGGGATAAATCCACGTCTGGGCATTTTAAGTCCCTCCCCTATATCTTGATGGTCGGTCCGCCGTCGGCGGGCCCAAGAATCTACAAACGTTAAGTGAACGAGAAACAGGTAAAAGCTGGTGCGAAAGTTGGCGCTTTCGCCTTCGCCCGACCGCCTGGCCCCTCCGGCATATTCCCACGTTCCAAATGGCCCATGCCCTCAAGGTCAGCCAATCGTTTTCACCAAACGAGAATACCTGAGTACTCTCTTACTTCTTCGGACGCTTCGCGCCGTAGAGGGAGCGGCCCTGCATGCGCTT
>CAMVBO010000306.1 GCA_947165745.1 uncultured Clostridia bacterium
ACTGGGCCTGGCGGTGCAGCGTGCGCACGGCGTTCAGGTCCTCTTCGGACCAGGTGCCGGACTGCGCGGCCTCGGCCAGCTTGTCCTTCATACCGCTGAGCTTGTTGCCCACCTCGGTCTCCCGGGCGGTGACCCTCTCCTGGATGCCGTGCACGAGCTCCACCATGTCGGTGTCCCTGTGGCAGGCGGCGCAGGTCTGAAGCAGCGCCTCGTTCTGAAGCGGGCTGACCAGCTCGTGGCTGTGATAGGCCACGCCGGTGTCGGTGGTCTCCGCGGGCATGTGGCAGTCCGCGCAGGACAGGAACGCCGCGTGCTTGCCGGCCAGGAAGGTCTCCATCTCGGGGTGCTGGGCCTTGAGCAGCCGGGTGCCGGTGCTCTCCTGGGTCCAGTCGGCGAAGTCCATCGCGTCGTAGTAGGCCAGGATCGCCTCGGGGGCCATGGCCTCGATGCTGTCGTAGGGCATCATGGTCTCGCTGTCGGAGGGGGTGAAGTAGTATTCGATGTGGCACTGGCCGCAGGACAGCGTGGCGGGGTTGATGGTGCCCACGTTGTCGCCCAGGGCCTCGTTCACGTACTGGTGGGTGACCACCAGGGCGCCGCCGTTGCCGGCGTCGTCGCCGTGGCAGGTGTAGCAGTTCACGTTGGTGGTCATCTGGGCCATTACGTCGTCAAAGGGCATGGAGTAGACGCCCACGCCCTCCTGCTCCACCAGCTTGTGGAAGTCCGGCGTCTTGCAGGTCAGGCAGTTGGCCTTGGGATGGGGGCGCTGGGTCTTGGCCACGTCCTCCAGGGTGTACTCGTGGCCCCGGGCGCTGCCGTAATCCTTGGCGAAGCCGTAGCCCTCGTAGATGTTCACCAGATAGGGGTCCTGCTCCAGATAGTCCGTCACGTAGCTGTTCTCCTTGTTCGCGCCCATGGACACCACGATGGCGGGCAGGGCGGCGGACAGGTCAGCGGACTGGTCCGCGGGGGCTTCGGCCTCGGCGGGCGCTTCCTCGGCAGAGGCTTCGGCGGAAGCGGCGAAGATGGGATGCGGACGCATGTACTTCATGGCGTCGCCGGATTCGGCGGGTGCTTCCTCCACGGGCGCTTCGGTGGATTCCTCAATGGAAGCGGCGAAGGCGGGACGCGGACGCATGTACTTCGTGGCATCGCCGGATTCGGCAGGTACTTCCTCCACGGGCGCTTCGGTGGATTCCTCAATGGAAGCGGCGAAGGCGGGACGCGGACGCATGTACTTCATGGCGCTGTCGGTCTCGGCCTCAGCCACAGCTTCCCCGGTGGAATCGGAAGCGGCGAAGGCGGGACGCGGGCGCATGTACTTCATGGCGTTGCCGGTCTCGGCCTTGTCGGCGCTCTGAGCAGGAGCCCCGGCTTCGGGTTCAGCCTCGACGCTTTCTACAGGCGCTTCCGTCGCGGATGCCTCCGCCTCGGCGGGCGCTTCGGTGGCCTCGGGTTTCTCGATCTCGCTGGCGTCCTTCATGCCGGCCTGCACCAGAATGTCGTCCACGCACTCCCTGACGGAGTTGGCGGAGAATTTCAGGCTCGCGCCGGTGATCACGTCGGTGTCGGCGGACTGGGCCTCGACGATGGCCTTGGCCCACTCGTCGCGGATGGCGTCGGTCATCAGGTCGTTGTCGCCGGAGGAGGTGATCGCGCAATCGGTGATCGTCTCGCCCTTGATGGTCATGTCCACCTTCACGGTGCTGAAATCGTTGGTGCTCTCGGCGGTATAGGGGCCGGGAATCTGATAGGTCACGTCATGGCCGCCCACCAGGCCGCTGGCGCCCCAGACCGACAGGCACAGGATCGCCGCGGAGGCGACCAGCTTCGCAATCGTCATTTTTTCCATATATCTATCATCCCTTCTTTAATGGCCGCCTATGGGTTGACCGGCGGCGGGGTGATGACCTTGGCGGGGCACTTTTCGACGCACTTGCCGCACTGGCTGCACTTTTCATAGTCCACGTGCGCCAGGAAGTCCGTCACATGAATGGCGTCCGACTCGCACTGCTTCTGGCAGATGCCGCAGCCGATGCAGCCGGCGGTGCAGGCTTTTTTCACCAGGGGGCCCTTGTCGCGGTTGGAGCACTGCACGATGACCCGCTTGCTTTCGGGCACCAGCTCGATCATGCCCCGGGGACAGGCCTTCACGCACAGGCCGCAGCCCACGCACTTTTTGCGGTTCACCATGGCCACGCCGTCCACCACGCGGATGGCGTCCTGGGGGCAGGCCTTCACGCAGGAGCCAAGGCCCAGGCAGCCGTAGGCGCATTCCGTGATGTTCAACCCGGACAGCACCGCGCTGCGGCAGTCCTGGATGCCCACGTAGTAGCCCTGGTTGTGGGTCACGTTGCAGGTGCCCTTGCAGCGAACGAAGGCCACCTTGCGCTCCACGTTCCCGGCTTCCACGCCCATGATGGCGGCCACCTTTTTCGCCACCGGCGCGCCGCCCACGGGGCACGCCGCCGCGGGGGCCTCACCATTGACGATGGCCGCCGCCAGCGCGTCGCAGCCCGCGAAGCCGCAGGCGCCGCAGTTGTTTCCGGGCAGGACCTCGCGCACGGCGCTCTCCCGCTCGTCCACCTTCACATAAAACTTTTTGCCGGTAAAGACCAGGCCCGCGCCGACCACGATGCCGATCGCGGTGATCACCAGTGTCGTAATGATAATCGTCTGCATATGGCACCTCCGTTACAGCGACAGGCCGGAGAAGCCCATGAACGCGATGGACATCAGCGCCGCCGCAACCAGCACGATGGGCGCGCCGCGCAGAGGCGCGGGCACGTCGTCCTCGTGAACGCGGCTGCGGATGCTGGCCAGCAGCACGATGGCCAGGGTATAGCCCACGGCGGTGCCGAAGCCGGACAGCACGCATTCGATGAAGTTGTAGCCGTCCTGCACGTTGGTCAGGGCCACGCCCAGCACCGCGCAGTTGGTGGTGATCAGGGGCAGGTAGATGCCCAGCGCCTTGTAGATGGCGGGGGAGGTCTTCTTCAGGAACATCTCCACCACCTGCACCAGGGCCGCGATGACCAGTATGAACACGATGGTCTTCATATAGTCCAGGCCCAGCGGAGCGAGCACGAAGTCGTACAGCAGGCTGGCCACGGCGCTGGCGATGGTGATGACGAAGATCACCGCGCCGCCCAGGCTGGCGGAGGCCTTCATCTGCTTGGACACGCCCAGGAACGAGCAGATGCCCAGGAACTGGTTCAGCACCACGTTGTTGATCAGCGCGCCGCTGATGAGGATGAGAAGCAGGGATTTCATTTGGCTTCCTCCTTCCTGTCGTCACAGCTCATGGCGCAGGCGGCGCAGTTGCCGCTGCAGCCGTCGTTCTCCACCAACTGCTTCTGACGGGTCTTGATGCCGATGGCGTTCATGATGGCGATGAACAGGGCGATGACCAGGAACG
>CAMVBO010000307.1 GCA_947165745.1 uncultured Clostridia bacterium
GCTGTGCTGCGCCGCGCCGCCGCGGGCAGTGAGGAGCCCGCCAGCGCCATGTACTACAACGACCAGCCCGCCGAGCTGATCCTCTACGAGGGACTGGCCAGCCGCGCGCTGGGGGACGAGGACCACGCCCGCTCCCGCTTCTACAAGCTCATCTCCTACGGCGAGAAGCACTACTACGACCAGGTGAAGATCGACTACTTTGCCGTGTCCCTGCCGGACCTGCAGCTGTTTGAATCCGACCTGACCGTGTCCAACCGGGCGCACTGCGAATACCTGATCGCGCTGGGCAGCTACGGCCTGGGCGACGAGGCGCGGGCGGAGAAGTGCTTTGATGCCGTGCTCAAGATCGACAACGAGCACCAGGGCGCGCTGCTGCACCGCAGGCTGCTTGAGGAGAAGTAACCATCAATGAAATACCAGGAGGGGACAGGATCCGCGGCGCGGGTTCTGTTCCCGATTCCAGTAAAAAAAGGAGGACGAACCCATGCTCCAGTACATCTTTTCCGCACCGGGCCGCACGGAGATCAGCGGCAACCACACCGACCACCAGCACGGCTGCGTGCTGGCGGCGTCCGTCAACCTGAAGACCACGGCGGTGGTCACCCTGAACGACGAGGGCGTCATCCGCGTGCAGTCCGAGGGCTACGCGCCGGTGGAGGTGGATCTGGCGAGGCTGGACGTCGTGCCGGAGGAGGCGAACTCCACGGCGGCGTTGGTGCGCGGCGTGGCGGCGGCCTTCGCCCAGCGCGGCGCGCAGTTGAAGGGCTTCGACGCAAAGGTGTCCTCCACGGTGCTGCCCGGCAGCGGCCTGAGCTCCTCCGCGGCCTTTGAGGTGCTCATCGGGAACATCATCAACACGCTGTTCTTTGAGGACCAACTGGACGCTATCGAGATCGCCAAGATCGGCCAGTACGCCGAGAACGTGTACTTCGGCAAGCCCTGCGGCCTGATGGACCAGATGGCCTCCAGCGTGGGCGGCATGGTGTTCATCGACTTTGCGGACCCGCAGAACCCCCTGGTGGAGCGAGTGGACTTCGACTTCGCCGCCACGGGCCACGCGCTGTGCATCATCGACACCGGCGCGGACCACGCCGACCTGACCGACGAATACGCTGCGATCCCGGGCGAATTGAAGCAGATCAACGCCTGCTTCGGCAGGGACGTGCTGCGGGACATCGACGAGGGCGAGTTCTACGCGCGCCTGCCCGAGCTGCGCAGGGCGGCGGGGGACCGGGCCGTGCTGCGGGCGATCCACGTGTACGACGAGAACCGCCGGGTGCTCACCCAGCGGGAGGCCCTGCGCAGGGGCGACTTCGGGGCGTTCCTCGAGGGCGTGAAGACGTCGGGCATCTCCAGCTGGCGCTTTTTGCAGAACGTGATCCCCGCCGGGTACAAGGCCCACCAGGAGGTGGCCTTTGCGCTGGCGCTGGCGGAGCGGCTGCTGGTCGGCCGCGGGGCCTGCCGCATCCACGGCGGCGGCTTTGCCGGGACGATCCAAGCCTTCGTGCCGGTGGACATGCTGGATTCGTTCAAGGCGGGTGTCGAGGCCGTGTTGGGCGAGGGCATGTGCCACGTGCTGAACATCACGCCCAACGGCGGCATGCTGGAGCGCGAAGAGGAGATTTGAAGATGAACGTGAATCAATACATCTCTGCGCTGGCGAAGTACGGCATTGATCGCGGCCTGATCGACGCCTGCGATCGGACCTGGGCCATCAACCAGCTGATCGACGCGCTGGGCCTGCACAGCTATGAGGACGCGGAGCCGGCGGACGCACCGCTGGAGGACATCCTGAGGGCGCTGCTGGACGACGCCGTGGAGCGCGGCGCGTGCGAGTCGGATGTCACCAGCCGGGACCTGCTGGACACACGGCTGATGGGCATACTGACCCCGCCGCCCAGGGAGGTGCGGGCGAAGTTCGCCGAATTATATCAGAAGTCTCCCCGGGAGGCCACGGACTGGTACTACGAATTTTCCCAGGACACCGACTACATCCGCCGCTATCGCATCAAGAAGGACATGCGCTGGCTGGCGAACACCGAGTACGGCGACCTGGTGATCACCATCAACCTCTCCAAGCCGGAGAAGGACCCGAAGGCCATCGCCGCGGCGAAGAACGCGCCCCAGTCCGGCTATCCCAAGTGCCAGCTGTGCGCCGAGAACGAGGGCTACGCGGGCCGGATGAACCATCCGCCGCGCCAGAACCACCGCATCATTCCCGTCACCGTGGCGGGCAGCCGCTGGTTCCTGCAGTACAGCCCCTATGTGTACTACAACGAGCACTGCATCGTGTTCAACGCGATGCACACGCCCATGGTGATCGACCGGGCGGCCTTTGCGAAGCTGATGGACTTCGTGACGGAGTTCCCGCACTACTTCGTGGGCAGCAACGCGGACCTGCCCATCGTGGGCGGCAGCATCCTCAGCCACGAGCACTTCCAGGGCGGCCACTTCACCTTCCCGATGGAGGTGGCCCCGGTGGAGCGCGAGATTCAATTTGTCGGCTATGAGGACATCCGCGCGGGCATCGTGAAGTGGCCGCTGAGCGTGATCCGCCTCACCGGCGCAAAGCCGGAGCGCCTGGCGGACCTGGCGGAGAAGATCCTGAATAAGTGGCGCGGGTACACCGACGAGGCGGCATTCATATTCGCCGAGACCGACGGCGTGTCCCACAACACCATCACGCCCATCGCCAGAAGGCGCGGCGGGGACTACGAGCTGGACCTGGTGCTGCGCAACAACATCACCACCGAGGAGCACCCGCTGGGCGTGTACCACCCCCACGCGGAGCTCCACCACATCAAGAAGGAAAACATCGGCCTGATCGAGGTGATGGGCCTGGCGGTGCTGCCGGCGCGGCTCAAGAGGGAACTGGCTGATCTGGCCGACGCGCTGGTCGCCAATTCGCCGCTTACCGGAGAGTTGGAAAAGCACGCGCCCTGGGCGGAGGAACTCAAAGCAAAGTACACCTTCACTTCGGAGAACGTGGACGACATCCTGCGCCTGGAGGTGGGAAGGGTGTTCGCCAAGGTGCTGGAGCACGCGGGCGTCTACAAGCGCAATGAGGATGGCAAGGCCGCATTCATGCGGTTTATTGACTGTGTCAACGGGGAGGAACGCATATGAGGATACTGGTGACGGGTGGCGCCGGGTATATCGGCAGCCACACGGTGGTTGAATTGATACAGGCGGGATATGACGTCGTCATTGTGGACGACCTTTCCAACGCCCGGCGCGAGGTGATCGACCGGATCCAGGCGATTACCGGCATAAGGCCGCTGTTCTATCAAATCAATTGTGCGGACAAAAAGGCGCTTCAGGCGGTATTTACCCGGCACGAAATCGATGCCGTCATCCACTTCGCCGGCTTCAAGGCCGTGGGCGAGAGCGGGAGGA
>CAMVBO010000308.1 GCA_947165745.1 uncultured Clostridia bacterium
CTCGCCGGTGTGCCAGTCCAGCACGGCGCAGGCGCACTGGGGCTGTACCACCGTCAGGTACTCGCCGCCGCCCAGGGAGGCCTGGGTGGAGCTGTCGTTGCTGTAGCGCATGGCGGGATACTGGGTCCAGTTGGTGATGGTGTCCTGCACCGCCTGCTGTACCTCCGGGTTCAGGCTGGTGAACACCTTGTAGCCGCCGTTGCGCAGCTTGGTCTCCATCTGGCTGCGGTTGTAGGAGGTGTCCTCCAGGCCCTCGACGCGCAGCATCTTGGTGACCACGTCATAGATGGAGTATTCGACATAATAGGCGTTGTCGTACATATTGTCGCTGGCGGCAGTGCCGCTTTCGATGATATGCAGCGTATCGTCATGGGCCTTGTCGTACTCCTCCTGGGTGATCAGCCGGTGGTCCAGCATCTCGTCCAGCACGTAGTTGGTGCGCTTGTCGGTCTCCTCCGGCTTGTTGCGGGTGTAGTAATTACGGCGGGGGTTGTAGCGCCAGGGGTTGCGAATCAGGCCGGCCAGGCAGGCGCATTCGCGCAGGCTCAGGTCCTGCAGGTCCTTGCCGAAGTAGTCCTGGGCGGCGATCTTCACGCCGTAGCTGCTGCCGCCCATGTAGATCACGTTCAGGTAGGCTTCCAGGATCTGCTCCTTGGTCAGGTTCTGCTCCAGCTGCAGGGCCAGATAGGCCTCCTGCACCTTGCGCTTGTAGTTCTGGTCGCTGTTGAGCAGCGTGAGCTTCACCAGCTGGCAGGTGATGGTGGAAGCGCCCTGGGTATCGCCGCCCATGATATTGTTCACCAGCGCGCCGGCGATGCGCTTCAGGTCCACGCCGTGGTGCTCGTAAAAGCGGGCGTCCTCGATGGCGATGACGGCGTTGATCAGCTGCTGGGGAATGTCCTCGATTTCCGTGTAGATGCGGTTTTCCGAGCCCTTGAACTCCATGATCAGGTTGCCCTTGCTGTCATAGATGAAGGACGTCTGGCTCTGGGCGCCGATGGCCGACAGGTCCAGGCTGGGGGAGGTGTCCACCCAGCCCTTGGCGATGCCCGCCACCAGGCCGCCGCCGATCAGCGCGATGAGCAGAATTGCGAAGAACAGCATCTTCACCGTCGTCATCAGCACGGCGAACAGGAAGTTTCGCTCGGTCTCCCGGGGTTTGAATATCGCGTATTTCAAATCTATAGTGCCTCCAAAGCGGATAGTGCTCCATTTTCACAGCATACATTATACCACAGGATTGCATATTGCGCACGTTTTTTTGATGGCAAATTCGTGAATTCATTGATTTGCCTTGAATTGGAAGCCCAAAAAGACTGCCGCGTCGGCGCAAAGAAGGCGCGCCGATGCGGCAATCCGGGCATATGCTCAGCTTGCGGGTTATTCTCCCTTTCTGCGCATGCGCACTTGCAGTTTTCCGAATTTCCTGTAAGTCAAGCCGTGCATGAAGAAGTTTGCGAATATCAGTATGCCCAGGAACGTGAAGATACCAACGATACCCCAGTACAGCAAAGGATCCGGCAGATTGGACAACACGCCGAACAGCGTCAGCAGGTTCTTGTTGTTGACGACGTTGTGAGCGACGTACATGCCTGCCATGAACATGCACATGATGGAGATGCAGCCAAGGGCGATGCAGATATAGCTGATGGATGTGTTATACCGGGTTTTGTTCATGTAAGTCAGGCCGTGCATGACGAGATTGACGCAGACCAGCAGGCCGACAAACACGAATACGCCGATCGTGATCGCTGAAATCGTCGCGCTGGACGTGCCCTGCAGGGCCGTGAGCGAAGCGGACAGCCGGGTCAGCGCTTTTTCGATATATGAAGCGGTGATTGCGCCTGCGGCGGTAAAGCAGAAAAAGGCAATCAGCCCCAGCAGAATACTGATAACACCCATAGTGATTCTCCTTCTGATGTGTATTTGAACCGATGCAGGGCCATTATAGCGGCTGGCCGACAAAGCTGTCAAGGGCGGGCGCGGAATTGTCGAAAAAACACACTCTAATCCCTCATTTCCCCCGAATATACTCATCGATGGCCGCGGCGGCGTTCTTGCCCGCGCCCATGGCGAGAATCACCGTGGCCGCGCCGGTGACGGCGTCGCCGCCGGCGTACACGCCCTCGCGGGAGGTCAGGCCGTCCTCGCCCTGGGTGACGATGCAGCCGTGCTTGTTGGCCTCGAGGCCGGGGGTGGTGGAGCGGATCAGCGGGTTGGGGGACGTGCCGATGGCCATGATCATGGTGTCGATGTCCAGCACGAATTCGCTGCCCTGCTTTACGATGGGCCTGCGGCGTCCGGAGGCATCCGGTTCGCCCAGCTCCATCTCCACACACTTCATGCCGATGACATCGCCGTTCCTCGGGTCGCGGGGGTCGTCCGGGTTGTTGTAGCTCAGCACTTCCACCGGGTTGGTCAGCGTGCGGAAGACGATGCCCTCCTCCTGGGCGTGCTCCACTTCCTCCTTGCGGGCGGGCAGCTCGTTCATGCTGCGGCGGTACACGATGGTGACTTCCTCCGCGCCCAGGCGCTTGGCGCAGCGGGCCGCGTCCATGGCCACGTTGCCGCCGCCCACCACGGCCACCTTGGCGCCCCTGCGGATGGGAGTCTTGCTGCCGGGCAGATAGGCCTTCATCAGGTTGATGCGGGTCAAAAACTCATTGGCGGAGAACACGCCCTTCAGGCTTTCGCCGGGGATGCCCATGAAACGGGGCAGGCCCGCGCCGGAGCCGATGAACACGGCCTCGTTGCCCATCTCGAACAGCTCGTCGATGGTCAGCACCTTGCCGATGACCATGTCGGTCTCGATGTCCACGCCCATGGCCTTCAGGTTGTCCACTTCCTTGTTGACGATGGCCTTGGGCAGGCGGAACTCGGGGATGCCGTAGCTCAGCACGCCGCCGGCCAGGTGCAGCGCCTCATACACCGTCACCTTGTAGCCCAGCCGGGCCAGGTCGCCCGCGCAGGTGAGCCCCGCGGGGCCGGCGCCGATCACGGCCACCTTGTGACCGTTGCTTTCCGGGGCCTTGGGAGCTTCCGTGGCGTGCTCCCGGTGCCAGTCGGCCACAAAGCGCTCCAGCCTGCCGATGCCCACCGGGTCGCCCTTGATGCCGCGCACGCAGTTGGATTCGCACTGGGTCTCCTGGGGGCACACGCGCCCGCAGACCGCCGGCAGCGAGGAGGACCTGTTGATGACCTCATAGGCCCCCTCGATGTCCTCGTTGGCCAGCTTTTCGATGAAGGCGGGGATGTCGATGCGCACCGGGCACTTCTGGGTGCAGGGCTTGTTTTTGCAGTTGAGGCAGCGCCGCGCCTCCTCGATGGCCATCTCGTAGGTGTAGCCGGTGGCCACTTCCTCGAACACCTTGTTGCGGTAGTCCGGGGCCA
>CAMVBO010000309.1 GCA_947165745.1 uncultured Clostridia bacterium
TTATACAGGGCATCCAATGGTTTTCCATCGGTTACGTGGTTGTGCTGACGCTGGCGACCGCGCTCATCGGCGTGCTGTACACGCGACGCATTAAAAAGACTTTGGTACACCCCATCACAACAATCGCCGACGCCGCGCTCAGCTATGTGGGCGACAGGCAATCCGGCAGGATGGAGACGGATCGCTTCAAGCATCTGGAGATCCATACCGGCGACGAGGTGGAAAACCTGAGCCTTGTGATGGCGAACATGGAACAGAGCATCAATGAATACCTGAAGAACCTGACGCGCGTCACCGCGGAAAAGGAGCGCATCAGCGCTGAGCTGAACGTGGCCACGCAGATCCAGGCGGACATGCTGCCGCGGATCTTTCCGCCGTTCCCGGAGCGCACGGAGTTTGATATCTACGCCACGATGGACCCGGCGAAGGAGGTCGGCGGCGACTTCTACGACTTCTTCCTGATCGACGACGACCACCTGTGCCTGGTGATGGCGGACGTGTCCGGCAAGGGCGTGCCGGCGGCGCTGTTCATGGTCATCGCCAAGACGCTGATCAAGAACCACGCGCTGCGCGGGGAGAGCCCGTCCAGCATCCTGTACAACGTGAACAACCAGCTCTGCGAGGGCAACGAGGCGGAGATGTTCGTCACGGTGTGGCTGGGCATCATTGATCTGACCACCGGCAAGGGCGTGGCGGCCAACGCCGGCCACGAGCACCCGGCCGTGTGCCGCGCGGGTGGCAAGTATGAACTGGTGATCTATCGCCACGCGCCGGCGGTCGCGGCAATGGAGGGCATCCGCTTCCGCGAGCATGAATTTGAACTGCATCCCGGAGACAGGCTGTATGTCTACACCGACGGCGTGCCGGAGGCCACCGACGCCAATGAAGAGCTGTTCGGCTCCGAGCGCATGGTGAACGCGCTGAACCGAGATCCCGCCGCCGATCCCCAGACGCTGCTGCGCAACGTGCGCGAGGAGATTGACGCGTTTGTGGGCGACGCGCCGCAGTTTGACGACATCACCATGCTGGGCCTGTACTACAAGAAAGACGCCGGCAATCATTGAATCCGGGCGAGAGGCGACGCGCTGCCTGCGAAAAGCGGGACAGAGGGGCCGCCGTAATGAGAGAGCGGAACAAACCATGTGTAAACTGATTTCAATGCTGCTCTGCGCCGCCGATGGCACCTCCGCAGGATTCAACACCGCCGTGCTTTCCCAGATCAGCGCCCGCACGAGCAAGAACATCGAGCTCGTTCAGGTGGACAGCGTGGGACGCGCCATGGCGCTGGCCACCCGAAACGTGGACGTGGTGTTCTGGACCCGCACCAGCACCGCCACCTCGGCCCTTTTGGACATGGACGAGGCGAGTCGGAACGAGGCGTTCCAGACGATGTTCGGTGAAATGAACGACTTGGAGGCGGATGCCATCGCCGCCTATGATGCCATCGGCAGCCGCGAACCGCTGTACAGCTATGCCCAGTCCGACATGCCGGAGAATACCATTGCCACCGAACCCTATTATTCCGATGTGATCGTGGACGTGACCCTGGCTTCGACCGCTGAGGGGATCGTAGAGGATCTGTCACAGGATTAGCGTGCGTTTCTGCGTTGATTCCCTTGATTTGCCGCCATTGAAGTGAAACGACAATGCCCCTGTCAGGCTGCGTCCGCGGGATGCGGAGGCCTGACAGGGGCGTTGTCGTCGAGGAGATCAATCGGTCTATCCCTGTGTCGATGATTTTGTATTGTAAATCTCAATCGTCTGACGGATGCGCTTTTCAGGCTTCACCAGCTCGGTGAGGGAGCCGCTGTGATGCAGCGTATCGATCAGCGCCGCGACATAGCGCGCCATGCCCACGGAGAAGTAATACTCCCGCTTCAAAAGCTCTGGGCTCTGGTAGACCAGGTCAGTGGTGAACACGCGGTCAAAGCAGCCCTCGGCGTATGCCTGGTCGAATTTGTCCATGCCGCTTGTGAACAGGCCGAAGGTGGAAAACAGGAACACCCGCCGCGCACCGCGGGCCTTCAGCTGGCGGGCGACATCCAGGATGCTGCCGCCGGAGGCGATCATGTCGTCCACGACGATCACGTCCATGCCCTCCACCGATCCGCCGCAGAACTCATGGGCGACGATGGGGTTCGTGCCGTCCACGATGCGGGTATAGTCCCGGCGCTTGTAAAACATGCCGATGTTGACTCCAAACAGGGAAGCCATGAACACCACGCGTCCCGTGGCGCCCTCGTCCGGGGCGATGAACATCAGGTGGTCGCCGTCCAGCTTCATATCCTCATATTCCGTGAGCAGGGCCTGGGTGAATTGCAGCGCCGGGGAGATGTTTTCCAGGTCTGTCAGCGGCACGACGTTTTGCATCCGCGGGTCGTGGGCATCGAAGGTGATGATGTGGTCAACGCCCATATGCTCAAGCTCCCGCAGCATCAAAGCGCAGTCCAGCGATTCGCGGGTAGTCTTGCGGTGTTGCCGTCCCTCATACAGAAATGGCATGATCACCGTGATGCTGTCGGCCTGGCCGTTGCAGGCGGCAATGATGCGCTTGAGGTCCTGATAGTGGTCGTCCGGAGACATGCGGTTGGATGCCCCGGCCATCTTGTAGGACAGGGAGTTGTTGCAGACGTCCACCAGGATATACAGATCCCTGCCCCGAATGGACGTGCCGATGATGCCCTTGCCCTCGCCGCTTGAAAAGCGCGGACAGGA
Organism: uncultured Clostridia bacterium; assembly: GCA_947165745.1. The sequence continues at coordinate 2,716 of CAMVBO010000309.1, forward strand.
TACAGGGACGCGGAAGTGTTCGCCGTCATGCCACTCCGACAGGATCTTTTCGACTCTGCCACCCATGCGCTCTGCCGATTCCAGAGCAATGATGCCCAGTTTGTTCATGGTTTGGCCGCCTCCTTTGCGCTGCCGCCCGGGGATTGTTGGTCTGTTGCTGTGCATGGCCTGCCTGTCGGCTTCCCGCCCTGTGGGAGCCGTCGACCCGGCCAAGAGCCGGTTACTTTATCAGTATAGCATATTTATCTGCTGAATGGAAGACGTTTTTACGGAACGCCGCGCCTGTTGTCGTCGGAGTGCTCCGGCTTTTTCTCATTTTTGCGGCGTCCTCTGAGCGAAACGCCCGCCGGCCTGGGCGCGGCGTTTGCGCCCTTCGGCATGCCGCGAAGAAGCACGCTTTACGCCTCCCGCTGCGCCAGAGCCATGCCCGCCCTGATGAAGCGGAACATGCGCACCGCGCCCAGGTAATACAGCTCCTCGGCGCGGTCCAGCGCCTCTTCCAGGGGCATGGGCGCGTCCACAGTGGTCATCAGGGACGCGATGCCGTGGTCGAAGATCCGCGCGGCGTCCCGGCCCAGCGAACCGCTGAGCCCTACGGCGATCACGCCCTTCTTCGCGGCGCGCTTGCCCACGCCCTGTATCACCTTGCCGAAGCAGCTCTGCCAGTCGGT
>CAMVBO010000310.1 GCA_947165745.1 uncultured Clostridia bacterium
AGGCCCTACAGTCCCACAATGAGTCCGACCCGGCCACCTGGCTGCCGCTGGAATACGAGCTGAACCTGACCTATGGCGTGTCCAACGCCGCGTTCCACCCCTACCTGGCCAACCTGCGGGGCGAGATGCTGAAGGACACCGAGGCCATCATCGCCGACGCCAAGGCCCGGGGCATCGCGCCGGACAAATGATCTGAATTGCGCCTGTTTCATGCGCCAAGGCAGCTTTGCCTCTGGCAAAGCTGGTCCGGCTTTAGCCGGACTGCCGACTTCACAATCCTGCGGATTGGGAAGCGGCGCCGAGCGCATTTCACGCACGAAGTGCAATTCATGCCCGAAGGGAAATTAGAGTGTGTTTCTAAAGTCCGGGATGTGCAGTTTCGAGCGTATCAGGCTGCATTTCAAGGCGATTTTCCGAAGGCTTACTGGTTGCAAGTCGAGGAAAAGCAACACAGAAATGCAGCCTTAGACGCCGAAAATGCATGTTCAGGATTTTAGAAACACACTCTAATAGGGCTGTCTCAATTCTGAGACAGCCCCTCGCATCTCCCTACAGCCGCGCCCGCGTCGCCTCGATCGTCGCCTTCACCGCCACCGGCGCGGGTCCGCCGGGCAGATTGCGCTGGCTGACGCAGGTCAGAAGGTCGATGGCTTGGTACACGTCCTCGTCGAACACCAGGCTGAACTGGCGATACTCCGCGATGGGCAGCTCGTCCAGCGTCAGCTCCCGGTCGATGCAGTATTTCACCAGCTGGCCGACGATTTTGTAGGCGTCCCGGAAGGGCAGGCCCTTCTTGACCATGTAGTCCGCGCAGTCGGTGGCGTTGATGAAGCCCTTGGCCGCGGCCTTTTTCATGTTGGCCGGGTGGAAGGTGGCGGTGCGCAGCATCGGCGCGAGCACCGACAGGCTCAAATCCGCCGTGTCCAGGGCGTCGAACAGCGCCTCCTTGTCCTCCTGCATGTCCTTGTTGTAGGCCAGGGGCAGGGCCTTCATGGCCGTCAGCAGCGTCATCAGGTCCCCGTAGACCCGCCCGGTCTTGCCGCGCACCAGCTCGGTGATGTCCGGGTTCTTCTTTTGAGGCATGATGCTGGAACCGGTGGAGAAGCTGTCCGCCAGCGTCACGAACTTGAACTCCCAGCTGCACCACAGGCAGATCTCCTCGCTGAACCGGCTCAGGTGCATCATCATAATCGACAGGCAGCTCAAAAGCTCCAGGGCGAAGTCCCGGTCGGACACGCCGTCCAGGCTGTTCATGGAGATGCCGTTAAAGCCCAGCTGCTCCGCCACGAATTCCCGGTCCAGGGGATAGGTGGTGCCCGCCAGCGCGCCGCTGCCCAGGGGCAGCACCAGCGTGCGCTTTTTGCAGTCATTGAGGCGCTCGATGTCCCGCAGCAGCATCTGCGCGTAGGCCATCAGATAGTGCCCCAGCGTCACCGGCTGCGCCCGCTGCAGGTGGGTGTATCCCGGCATCACCGTCTCCAGGTGCTGCTCGGCCATGTCGCAGAAGGCGCCGGCCAGCTCCTTCGCCAGCGCGATCAGCCGGTCGATTTCATCCGCCAGGTACATGCGGATGTCCAGGGCCACCTGGTCGTTGCGGCTGCGGGCGGTGTGCAGGCGCTTGCCTGCGTCGCCGATGCGCTCGGTCAGCGTGGCCTCCACGAAGGTGTGGATGTCCTCGCAGTCCATGTCGATCGCGAGCGTCCCCGCCTCGATGTCGGAGAGGATGCCCTTGAGGCCCGCGACGATGGCCGCCGCGTCCTCCTCCGCGATAATGCCCTGCTTGCCCAGCATCCGTGCGTGGGCGCTGGAGCCGGTGATGTCCTGCTTATACATGCGGCTGTCAAAGCCGATGGAGTTGTTGATGGCGCTCAGCCTCTCGTCCACGTCGCCGCCCGTGCGGCCCGCCCAAAGCTTCATAGATTCATTCCTTTCTGCGAGGGAACCTTTCTTTTCGGAAAAAGAAAGGTTCCCTCGCGCTCCCTCCAAAGAAAACCGTTAAAGGGGTTTTCGGGTCAGATACAATACATGGGTGTCGTTGAACACGATGCGGTCGCCCGCCGCCAGCACCGCGTCGCGCAGGCCCTCGAAGAACGGGGCCCTGTGCGGCTTGGGGATGACCATGTGGTCGGAGTGGGTGCCGCAGAAGGCCGCGTATTCCTCCGCGGTGAACGTCCGCTGGCCGGGATATTCCCGCCGCTCGAAATCCACATAGCCGTAATTCGGCGCGTTTTTATAGCCGAACCCGCTGTGGGAATACCGGGTCTCCGGCTTGAAGTGGGCGTCGTAGACCTTCTGGATCGCCTCGTACAGGGCCGGATTCGGCGTCTTGTAATCGGAGACGGTGAGCATCATCGCCAGCGTGCCGCCGGGCTTTAAGAGGCGGAAGGTCTTTGGGAAGGCGACGTCCTCGGGGATCCACTGAATCGTGGCGGCGGAGTAGATCACATCGAACCGCTGGTCGCCGAAATCGCGGGTGATGAAGTCGTCGCACGCGATGTGGAAGTTCGGCCTGTCGCCGTACTTGCGCCGCATCATTCCATACAGGTGCTCGCCCAGCTCGACGGCGTGATAGTCGCAGCCGGTGTCCAGGATGGGGTCGGTGGCCTGGCCCGTGCCGGGGCCGATCTCCAGCACCGCCTTGCCCGGCCCGATGCCCGCGTATTCGATCAGGTCCCTAAACAGCGCGGGGCTGTAGCGGGGCCGGTATCTGTCGAACTGCTCCGGAATGGTGTCGAAGATTCTCCTGAATTCCATGGACAGCCCTCCCGAGGTTTATGCCTTGCGTCTATTATACACGCCGCCCGGCCGAATCGCAAGGGGGAACCAAAAGCCTTCCCCAAAGGGGAAGGCAATTGTTCAGCGGATCGCTTTATAACTCCGCACGCTTACAGGTTGTTCTTCGCCTTCATCTTGGCGTACACCGCGGTGGGCAGGCCGTACAGCGTGATGAAGCCCTCGGACCAGGTCTGGTCGTACACGTCGTCCTCGTCGAAGGTGGCGATCTCGGGATCGTACAGGCTGTAGGGGCTGGTCATGCCCGCGCCGATGATGTTGCCCTTGTACAGCTTGAGCTTCACGGTGCCGGTGACGGTCTGCTGGGTCTTTTCACAGAAGGCGGTCATGGCCTCGCGCAGGGGGCTGAACCACTGGCCGTTGTACACCAAATCGGCGTACTCCAGGGCCATGCGCTGCTTGTAGTGCTGGGTGGCCTTGTCCAGGCACAGCTGCTCCAGCATCTCGTGGGCGTGATAGAGGATGGTTCCGCCGGGGGTCTCGTAGACGCCGCGGCACTTCATGCCCACCAGCCGGTTCTCCACGATGTCGATGATGCCGATGCCGTGCTTGCCGCCCAGCTCGTTCAGCTTCCACACCAGGTC
>CAMVBO010000311.1 GCA_947165745.1 uncultured Clostridia bacterium
CGGAACACCGCCCAGCCCTTGGGCCAGCCCACGTACATCGTGGCGTGGGTGATGATGGCGGCGATTTCCTCCCGGGTCACGCCGTGGGCCTTGGCGTTCTGCAGGTGATAGCTCAGCGAGGAATCGGTGATGCCCGAGGCCATCAGGGACACCACGGTAATGATGCACTTCGTCTTCACGTCGATGGCGTCTTCGTTCCAGACCTCTCCGAAGAGCACATCGTCGTTGAGGTGTGCGAACATCGGCGCGAATTCTCCCAGCTGCTGCCGGCCGGCGGTCTGGGTAATCTTTTCTTTCATGCTGTCATCCTCCGTTTCATAATCTTCACGCCTCCCGCGACAGCCGAATGTTGGTGACCGTGCACTGATCGCCGGTGAGGGCGACGTACACGTCCCTCACGTCGTCGCGGATGGTGGTGACACAGGTGATTTCGATGCCCAGGTTCTCCGTTCGCAGGGTGACCTGCCTGCCCTCCCGGCGGATCTCCACTTCGCAGTCGATGCCCTGCCGGTTCTGCTTCTTCCATTCATCCCAGCCTACGAAATCGGGCATCAGGCGGGTCTGCACCCGGTTCTCGGCATGTTCATTGGACTCCCAATCCTCGCCGTCCAGCCGCATGAGCGCGTACTCCCTGTAGCGCTTGCCGCCCGGCTGGCCGTCGGCCGAGGTGAACACGCTGATATAGGCGCATTGCCACACCAGCCGCGACGTGGGCAGGCTTTGGCTGCGGAAGCATAGCTTAAGACCGCCTTCGATCGGTATACCCTGGGTGGACGCCGAACGCCAGTTGTCCACCTGGATATTCGGGATATCCCCCTGCGTACTGTCTCTGATAAAGCTGATCTCTTCGGCGATGCGCGGTATGGCGTCGTCAGCCGCCCGAGCCTCGTCGTATTGCACGCGAAGACCGCTGACGCGGCAATGCTCGCCGGTGACGGCGATATAGCAGTACCGGGAGCAGTCGGGAAGCGCCAGCACAATCTGGCGTGAGCGCCCCTCGCCCTTGATCCGCACGAGGGCATGATCCTTCACGCGGAGGGCCTCGATGTCATACCATCCGTCCCCGTCAGACGCGTCGGAGGGCGCTTTGACGTCCGTCTCCGCCGCCTTGCGGATGCCGACGGCCTCCACGCGGCCGTCAAGGCGGATCCGGGCGTATTCGTGATAGTGAACGTACGGGTTGTCCTCCTCGCCTGGGTGCGCCATGCCGCCCAGCGCGTCGAACAACAACGGCGCCGGCAGGCTCTCCGCCGGGTCGAAGTCCGCGTCCGGCCGGCTGCGCAGCCGTATCCGCACGCATCGATTTGAAACGAACACGCCCATGCTGCAGCCGTCGTAGATCCCTTCGCAGTGGAAGTCGGAGGGCATCGTCCGGCCCTCCCGGGACTCCAGCTCGCGCATGTGATACTCGGTATCCCGGTCCAGCAGGCGGATCATCGTCCGGGCGAACTCCGGGTCGAACTGCGTGCCGGTGCCCTTCACCAGTTCCTCCCGCACCAGGTGCTGGGCAATGGCGGTGCGATAGCTCCGGTTGGAGGTCATGGCGTCATAGGCGTCGGCCACGGCGATGACCCGGGCGATTTCGGGGATGTCCTCCCCCTTGAGCCCCTCGGGATAGCCCCGTCCGTCATAGCGCTCGTGATGGTAGAGCGCGGCGACGCGCAGATGGGGCGACTGCTGGATGCTGGACAGGATTTGTCCGCCCACCACCGGATGCTGCTTGATCTGGGCAAATTCCGCGTCCGTCAGGCGGCCCTTCTTGGTCAGGATCCTCAGCGGCACGCTGATCTTGCCCACGTCGTGCAGCAGCGCGGCGAAGTAAATGTCCTCGCACGCCTGGGCGCTCATTCCACCGCCTGGGCGATGCTGCGCGAATACTCCGCCACGCGCTTGGAGTGGCCGTTGGTGTAGCTGTCCTTGGCGTCAATGGCGTTCACCAGCGCCTCGGCGGTCTGCTCAAACATCGCGTGTTCCCGCTGCTGTTCCTCCCGCAGCAGTTCGATCTCACGCTGCCGGGCCCTTTTAAGCGCGCTGTTCATGTCGTTCAGCGCGTACACATACAAAAGCGGCACCACCACGCCCAGCATGATGTTCATCAGGGATACACCGTAGGTGAACAACTGGATCAGGGACGCGAGAAACGGCGTGGAAGCGTAGATCAACAGCGAAAACTGTATGGCGCGGCTCAGCCGCCCGCGATAACGGATGATCACGGACAGCTGCAGCAAAAACACCAGCACAGGGATGATATAGGAGATGATAAAGCCGGGCGCGCGGTGATAGGTGTTTTGGGCGTCGAAGGTGTAGTAAAGCCCCGTAAACTGCGAAACGACCAGCAGCACGGCCCCGACGACATACAGGAAGTCACAGATGCGAAGCTGGATAGGGGATTTCTGAAGCCCGCCTTCGTTTTTGTACAGGTCGCGCAGGTAGAGCGAAAAGCCGTGTCCCAGGTCCAGGATCAGTAAAAAGTTGAGGAAGTTGCAGATTCTGACCATCCAGAAGCCCGTCTCGCTGGGGTCGCCGCGATAGATGTAGGCCAGGCGCTCCGCGACCAGCATCAGGGCAGCCGCGATCTCCATCATAAACAGGATGCGCCGCCGTTTGGATGAAAGCGTCCGGGTCATCAGCGTCAGCCCTGCCAGCACCGCGCATATTCCCGCCAGGAACAGCATGACATCCAGCTGGTACTTGTGCAAAAACTCCATAGATTCTTTTCCTCTCCGCCCGCGCGGCCAAGAATGACAACGGACACAGCTCAACGGGACTGCCGCTTTGCGCGCGGTCCCCCTGTCTGATTATACCACATATCGTCTGTATTGTCCAAGCAAAAAGCAGCCCGTCAGCGGTCGCCGCGCTCTACAGCCGAACCTTCGCGGGCCCGTCGTCCTTCTCGGCTTCCCGGGCCTCCTCCAGCTCCTTTTCCCAGGTCAGGTGGCGGTATTCCTCCGCGCGGGGGTCTGTCTCAAACCAGTTGAGGAAGTCCTCCATCATCGGAAGGGTCCAGCGGGTGTCGATCTGGGCGGTGGTGTAGGTCTTGCTCTGCAGGCGGTCAAAGCCGAAGATGTCCCGCACGTGGGATTTCTCGGCGTTCTCCACCACATGCTCTGCGTGCTGGGCGGGAATAAAAATCACACCGCTGAGAGTGCCCAGCACCACATCCCCGGGCATGCAAACCGCCTGGCCGACGCGGCAGGGCATATTGTAGCCCGTCATCACGCAGTTGCCGATGCCGGTGGGGTCCACGCCGCGATAGTAGATCTGCAGTCCGTCGATCTTCACGATCTGCTGCAAATCCCGCACGCCGCCCCAGATCACCGCGCCGCCCCGCTTGGTGCGGGTGTGGATGGCGGTGGACAGGTTGCCGCCCA
>CAMVBO010000312.1 GCA_947165745.1 uncultured Clostridia bacterium
AGTATTACACCCAGGAGGAGGACGTGCTTTCCTACGCCCTGTTCCCGCAGGTGGCTGAAAAGTTCTTCCAGAACCGCCAGGCCAAGCAGATCGGCCTGGACAACAGTGTGCTGGACAAGGCCAACAACGCCATGCCGCTGTAAAGAATGCGCGGGACGCTCATCGCGTGTGAGCGTCCCTTCTTTTTCAGGGAGCAGGGAACAGGCAACAGGGAACAGGAATGGCTGGAGAATTCGCGCGCTTATGATTGCGCGGCAGCCGCTATCCCTGTTCCCTTGGCCCTGTTCCCTGTTCTCTCTTGACCAAAAGGAGGCAACCATGGACAACGTCCATTCCGTACAGGAGCTGATCGACCGAACGCGGGACATGCCGCTGGACAGGATGCGCTTCTTCATCAATGAAGACCGGAAGGAGCCGCGCTGCTTCGGCATCTACCAGGAGGCTGCCAGCGGCTATTGGGTGGTGTACAAAAACAAGGACAATGGCTCCCGCGCCGTGCGCTATTCCGGCCCGGACGAGGCCTATGCCGCCCAGGAGCTGTGGGCGAAGATCCAGTCGGAAATCGGGCTGCGCCGGGCCCAACTGCCCAGGAAGCGGACCCGCCGGGAGATTCTGCTGGAGCGCGCCCGCGTGATCGCCATCGGCATCATCATCGCGGTCCTGGTGTTCATGGGCCTGCGCTGGCTTTGGCGCCAGCCGAACCGGGGCTACTACCGCATCGCCGACGCCTTGTACTATTATCAGGACAGCGCCTGGTACTACTACGACGACGACGGCGACTGGGCATACTACGACGGGCCGGCGGATTACGACTGGTACAACGGCAATTACTATGGCGAGACTTACGACGGCTTCGAGAGCAGCGGCGAAGCCTTTGAAAATTCCGACTACTATGTCGAGCCCCAAAGCGACAGCTCCAGCCAGGACGACGACCGCAGCATCTTCGACAACTGGGACTCCGGGGGGACCGATTGGAGCAGCGACTGGTAGGCCGATTGTCGGCGACTCCGATAGAGCCGCCGACCCGCGCGACCCCGCTGCGCGGCAGTCCGCTAATCGGGCCGATTGTCGGCGACTCCAAAGGAGCCGCCGACCCGCGCGACCCCGCTGCGCGGCGGTCCGCTAATCGGGCCGACCGGTAAATTTGCCACAAAAAATCAGATTTGGGCTTGAAATTATTTCAAATTTGTTTTATAATATGACAGAATGGTTGGAATTTTGATAAATGATGTCTGATTTCCGCCACAATCGGCGGCTGCGCCCGTCGCATGACGCGCGCTGAAAGGGTATGGTTATATGGGCAAGAAGAACGTGAACAAGAAGGCCGGCCAGGAGAGGCGCTCCACCATGCGCGTCGGCGTGTTGGCGCTGTGCTGCGTGCTGGGCGTCGCGCTGCTGGCGGGCATGGCGGTGTTCAACCGCGGCGTGAAGCCCGACCGCGACATGCAGTGGTATGTGCGGGAGGGCGCGCTGGAGGTTGCCGCGCCGGCGATGGGCGATGGCTTCAACGGCGATGACAGCGAGTTCGTGGTGCCGGGGGAGAATATGCGCGTCACGCCGGTGCCCACGCCCGAACCCACCCCCGAACCCACGCCGAAGGTGACGCAGCCGCCCGTTGTGGTTGTGACGGCGATGCCGGCGGAGGCGGACGCCCAGGGCGACGCGCCGAAGCTGTTTGAAGTGGATGAAGACAATGAGGCCGCGGACGGGGACCCGGCGGCGATCGAGGGCGATTTGCCGGAACCGGCCGGCGCGGCCGAGCCGGAGGAAGAGGTCCCGTCGGGCATGGTGACGCTGACCATCACCGCCGCCGGCGACTGCACCTTTGGCGGAATGGAGGGGGCCAGAAGCCAGCCCCGCTTCGCCAAGCTGGTGCAGCAGAAGGGCTACGACTACTTTTTCGACGGCGTGCGGGACATCTTTGAGAGCGACGATCTGACGATCATCAACCTGGAGGGCCCGCTGACCAACCAGCCCACGAAGCGCCGTGCCGGCGAGAAATACGTGTTCCGGGCCAACCCCGAATGCGTGAAGATCATGACCGGTTCCAGCGTTGAGCTGTGCAATGTGGCCAACAACCATTCCCGGGACTGCGGCATGGACGGCCTCAAGGAGACCGCCAAGGTGCTGGACGAAAACGGCATCGGCTTCTGCGGCTTCAACGTGGCCTATGAAAAGACCATCAAGGGCGTTCGCGTGTGCTCGCTGGGCTATACCTGCTGGGAGCCCGGCGACGCCAACATTGTCAAGGCCGTGACCGAAGCCCGCCAGAAGTGCGACCTGCTGATCGTGAACATGCACTGGGGCGACGAGCACGTCCATAAGGTCAACGAAAAACAGGTCAAATCGGCGCACGCCATCATCGACGCCGGGGCCGACCTGGTCATTGGCACCCATCCCCACGTGATCCAGGGCATGGAGAAGTACAAGGGCAAGTACATCGTCTACAGCCTGGGCAACTTCAGCTTTGCCGGCAACGCCAACCCGAAGGACAAGCGCTGCCTGATCTTCCAGCAGAAGTTCAGCTTCTATCCGGGCATGAACCTTGAGCACGCGGGCTGCGCGGACGCGGGCATCAACCTGATCCCCGCCAGCGTGTCTTCCACCGCCGACACCAACGATTTCCGGCCCATGGTGCTGCCCGCCGATCAAGGCGCGTCGGTACTGAAGCTGGTGGCGGAATACTCCAGGAATTTCAGCATGCAGGACATCCTGTGGATGCGAGGCAATTACATGGAAACCAACGGCCTGCTCCAGACCGGGGACGAGTCTGAAGACAGTGCCCGGACGGCGGAAGCCGCTGAGAACAAAGGCGCGGCCGCGCCGCAGGAAAGCACCGAGGCTGAGGACGAGTCGGCGGTCGCGGCGACGGCGTTCGACGGGGAGGATTCCGGCGAGCCCGATGGCGACGACGCGATGGATTTCGGCGGCGAGGATGGCTTCGGCGACGCGGAGGCCGATTTCCCGCCGGAGGACGAGGCGCCCGATCCCTTCTTCGACTGACGAGGCGGGGCGGATTGCGAGCAGCGCGGGGCGGCAACGACGCCCCGCGCACTGTTATCATTTTACCTTCTATGCCTGTTCATTCCCGGCAATTCGTGCTATAATACTGAGGTGGCCGATGAAATGGCCTTCGCGCCCGCCTGGCGGCGCGCTGAACCATCGACGGCTTTTCAACGAACAAATCACCGCCGCGCGGCGGCAGGGGAGGATACGACTATGGAAAACGAGGCGAGAAAGCCCGCGAATTTCATCGAGGAGTTTATCGACCAGGATCTGGCCAGCGGCCGCTATGAGGCGGTGCACACCCGCTTCCCGCCGGAGCCCAACGGCTATCTGCACATCGGCCACGCCAAGGCCC
>CAMVBO010000313.1 GCA_947165745.1 uncultured Clostridia bacterium
CCGCCAGCGCGGAAAAGGACCGGCATGATGTCCTCTTTTAGTCAGGGATTAGTATCAGCAATCATCGGGCGACGCATCCCCGCTCCGCGCCTCATGGCGGGCGAGATAGGCCTGCTTTTTCCGCTCGTCCTCCGCCTCCAGGGAAGAGGAATTGTGGATCCCGCCCAGGAATTCGATGTGATGCCGGAATTCATGGCGCAGGACGCCGCGCAGGATACCGCGGGCCTGCTCCGCGTCCGCCCCGGGATAGAGCCGGTCAAAGGAGCCCTTGAACATCACAATCTGGCGCAGGCCGTAACAGACCTGATACTGGCCCATCGTATACAGGTCGTTCCCCTGCGCGTAATCCGGGATCACCAGCGCCTCAGAGAGGATCACCCCGCCGGTGAGTTCCCGGAAAAACGCCTCCGGAAGCTCGTCCAGCAAATCTGAAACGATCGCCCTGTATTCCTCCGTGCTGATCATGGCAGCGGCTCCTTCGCTCTGTCCGTCCGTTTCTTCTCCCTGGAATCACGCTTCAATATCCACAGCGCAAGCGCCCCCGAAAGGGCGGAGAACGCCATCAGTATGTATCCGTTTTTCGTGCTGTATTCGACGATCCTCCCGCCAAAGCTCCTGGCGACCGTCACGCTGTCGCCGACCTTCAGCGGTTTCCATGTGGGCTCGTGAACGGTGACATCGCGCAAAACGCCGTCCAGTTCCACCCTGACCGTGGCATAGTACACGGTTTTCCGGTGCGTCGACCTCTGGCCCGTCTTCTCCTGCCGCGCGAAGGCGTCCACCACCTCAACGACCCGCGCCGGATATGGCGGCCGCAGCACCAGCGCGCATCCAATGAGGAAGACAAGCACAAAGGGGCATAGCGCGAGCAATACTTTCTTCAACACAAAACCCTCCCCATCAGCGCCTTGGCCCGGCATCTACGGTCGCTCATAGCTTAGAGCGTGTTTCTAAATTCCCCAAGATGCATTTTCGGCGCCTTGAACTGCATTTCTGCGTTGGTTTCCCTTGACTTGCATCCACGGGCCTGCCGGCCCCATCTCGCTGAAAACAGTCCGCTGGACTGTTTTCCGGGCGCTCGATGCCACTAAGCCTGCGGAAAACCGCCTTGAAATGCAGCCCAATCCACTCGAAACTGCACATGTCTCATTTTAGAAACACACTCTAGCAAAGGGGCGCCTTCCCGCCTGCGGCGCTTGCCAAGCCCGCGCGTTTTCTGTATAATACAAAATGCCTTTCCGGCTGTCAACAAAGGAGATGAAGGCCATGCGGGAGCTCCGGTTTGCCGTTAAAAACACGATCCCGATCTTCATCACCTATCTGTTCATCGGCATCGCCTTTGGCGTGCTCACCGTGGACGCCGGATACAGCGTGCTGCTGTCCGCTTGTTCGGCCTTCTTCATCTACGCGGGCTCCATGCAGCTGGTGATGATCCCCATGATGACCTCCGGGGCCTCGCTCATAACCCTGGCGCTGATGACCTTCTTCATCAACGCCCGCCACATCTTCTACGGCATCAGCTTCGTGGAGCGCTTCCGCAAAATGGGCTGGCGGGGCGTGTACATGGTCCTGGCGCTGACGGACGAGACCTACTCCGTGCTCTGCTCCGTACAGTACGAACCCGGGCTGGACGAGGACAGGGCGGCCTTTTACATCGCCCTGTTCAACCACCTCTACTGGATATTCGGCTGCCTGGTCGGCGCGTGCGCAGGCAGACTTCTGCCGTTTGACATGACGGGCATCGACTTCTCCGCCACCGCCTTTTTCCTGGTGGTGGTCATCAACCAGTGGCGGCAGTACCGCACCAAACTGCCCTTCCTCACCGCCGCGACCTGCGCGCTGGGGTTCTATCTGCTGCTGGGGAAGGATTACTTCCTCATCCCCACGCTGCTCACCTGCCTGATCGCCCTGCTGATGCTGCGCAGGCCCATCGAAGCAAAGGAGGGCCGGGAAGATGTCTGAAACGCTGTATGCCGTCGCGGCCATCGCCGTGGTCGCCCTCGTCACCTGGGGGCTGCGCGCCGCGCCGTTTCTGCTGTTCGGCAGCCGCCCGCTTCCAAAGACGATGCGCTATCTGGGCAAGGCGCTGCCGCCCGCCATTATGACGGTGCTGGTGATCTACTGCCTGCGGAACACCGCCTTCGACCGCTCCCCCTTCGGCATCCCGGAGCTGGCCGCCTGCGCCCTGGTGGCGCTTTTGCAGATCGTCAAAAGGAACATGTACCTGTCCATCATCGCCGGAACCGTCTGCTATATGGTGCTGATACGGGTGCTGTAGCCCTGCGGACCCGCAGGCTCTGTGCGCCGCCGTCGCCACGCGGGCGGCGCGCTCCCCTTCCCGGCCCCTCATTCGCGCGCTTCCATGGCGTAGACGAACACCTCGTGGATCTCCTCCTCATAGCCTTCATAGAAGCCCAGCGGCATGCCCAGCACCACCTGGGCGCCGCGGTTGTAGCTGACCAGCAGGCGGCCGTTCGCCCGGTCGAAGGAGACCCCTTCGATCTCGCCCTGCATCGTCACGTCGTCAAAGGTCCGCTCCAGCGTGACAGCCATGCTGGTACGGTCCGGGTCGGCCTTGCCGCGATACAGGTGATCGGGCTCGCCCAGGTCCGCGGTGCCGTCGTCCGCCGTCAGGTACAGAAAGCCGTCGTGGTAAGCCACGCCCTGGAGCCACTGGGGCGGGCACTGCAGGTGAACCTTCCCGAGATAAGCGCCGTCCGCCATGGCATACTTGTACAGATACCGCCCGGTTTCGCCGTCCGCCCACGAGCACATCCAGACGATCCCGTGATCCGGGTCAACCGCGATTCCGGAAACCTCCGTCTGGCCGCTGGACGGGTCGAAGGCGTAACAGCGCTTGAGCGCCAGCGTCGCGGCGTCATAGACCGCGATCCGGATGTCCCGCGCCGTCCCGTCCGCGAAGTACTCCACGCCGGCGTACAGCTCCCCGCCGCAAACGTCGATGTCCCCGATGTGGTTCACGCTCCCGTCCATGCCCTCGAAGGGCGCCTCGTTCAGCCCGATCAGGTTCCATTCCCCGTCATAGCGGGAGAGCGTCGCGCTCCCGCTGACCCAGTATTCGCCGTCCTCCCAGGCAATGCCCTGCCGCCCGTCGACCTGCCGCGATTCGATCAATGCATATTCATATCGGGGCAGCAGGTTCTCCGCCCCGTCCTCCGGCCTGCCGGGAACGGTGACCGGCGCCGGCGCGGCCGCGTAGCCGGGCACAGCCGCAAGCAGCAGGGCAAGCAGCAGCATGCCAATGACCTTGTTCTTCATCGCTGATTCACTCCCGTCTTAGAGTCTGTTTCTAAAATCCTGAACATGCATTTTCGGCGTCTAAGGCTGCATT
>CAMVBO010000314.1 GCA_947165745.1 uncultured Clostridia bacterium
TGCTGCTGGATGGCCGCGCCAGGGCGCTTCTGGTAAACCTGCTTGAAGATGTGACATACCAGCGCGCCGAGGTCTCACTGCCCAGGTCCATGCCCGCGGTTCTCAGCAACGCGGAGCGCGGCATGCTGGGCATCATCGGCGACCTGGCGGACCGGGTGCTGCGCGCCAAGGGCATGAACATGCCGGAGCTGCTGGGCGCCATACGCGGCGAGCGGGACGCCTCCGCGTTGTGCGACGTGGCGGCCTCCAACCTCGTCACCCGGCTTGAGGACAAGCAGGCGATCCTGGAGTGCCGCAGCGTGTCTGAACGACTTGAGCTGGTGGTGGAAAAGCTGGTACAGGAGGTCCAGATCGCCCAACTGGAGGAGCGCATTCACGCCCGTGTGCAGGACGCCATGGACAAGGCCAACCACGAGTACTACCTTCGCGAGCAGATTCGCGCCATCCAGGAGGAACTGGGCGACGACGAGGACGAGGAGATCGCCGAGCTGCGCAAGCGCATCAACGCCTCTAAGCTGCCCCCGGCGGCCAGAGAGCACGTTGAAAAGGAATTGAAGCGCCTGGCCCGGTCCTCCGTCCACGCGCCGGAAAGCAGCGTCAGCCAGAACTACATCGAGTACATGTTGGAGCTGCCCTGGGATGTGTACGACCCCTCCGAAATCGACATACAAAAGGCGCGGAAGATCCTCGAGGCCGACCACTACGGCATGGAGGACGTGAAAAAGCGCCTGATCGAATACCTGGCGGTGCGCTCCGTGGCCTCTGATAAACTGAAGAGCCCCATCATCTGCCTGGTGGGCCCGCCCGGCGTCGGCAAGACCAGCATCGCCCAGTCCATTGCCCGCGCGCTGAACCGCAAGTTTACGCGGCTTTCCCTGGGCGGCGTCCACGATGAGGCCGAGATTCGCGGCCACCGTAAGACCTATGTGGGCGCGATGCCCGGGCGGATCATCTCCGCCATCAGCGCGTCCAAGACCATGAACCCGGTGTTCCTGCTGGACGAGATCGACAAGATGGCCCGGGATATGCGGGGCGACCCCGCCTCCGCCATGCTGGAGGCACTGGATCCTGCCCAGAACAACGCCTTCAAGGACCACTACCTGGAGGTCCCCTTTGATCTGAGCGACGTGCTGTTCATCACCACCGCCAACTCGCTGGACACCATCGACCGGGCGCTGCTGGACCGCATGGAGGTCATCGAAGTGCCCAGCTATACCAGCGAGGAAAAGCTGCAAATCGCAAAGCGGCACCTGCTGCCCAAGCAGCGGGAAGCTCACAACCTGTCCCGGTCCCAGCTTCGGCTGACGGACAAGGCCATTGCGGCGCTGATCGACGGCTACACCCGGGAATCCGGCGTGCGCGGCCTGGAGCGCCAGATCGCCCAGCTGTGCCGAAAAGCCACGCTCCACCTGGTGGAGCATCCCGAGGACAAGAGCGTTTCGATCAAGCCTGCGGATCTCAAGGGCTATCTGGGCGCGCCGCGCTTCCTGCGCCAGCCCGTGGCGGCCAGCGAGGTGGGCGTGGTGAACGGCCTGGCGTGGACCCAGGTTGGCGGCGAGGTGATGCCCGTGGAGGCCGTGGCCTTCCCCGGCAAGGGCGGCATGAAGCTGACCGGCATGCTGGGCGACGTGATGAAGGAATCCGCGGAGCTTGCCCGCAGCGTCGTCCGCGCGCGGCTTGGCGACTATGGCGTCTCGCCGGACTTCTTTGACACCCACGATATTCACATCCATGTGCCGGAAGGCGCGGTGCCCAAGGACGGCCCTTCTGCGGGCGTGGCGCTCTCCTGCGCGCTTTTCTCGGCGGTGACGGGTCTCAAGGCCCGGGGCGATATGGCCATGACGGGTGAAATCACGCTGCACGGCCGGGTGCTTCCCATCGGCGGCGTGAAGGAAAAGCTATTGGCGGCCTATCGCCAAGGCATCACGGAGATCCTGCTGCCCAGGGAGAACGAAAAGGATTTGGAAAAGATCGACGGGGATATCCTCGCCAGGTTCCGCATCAGGCTGATGGACCGGGTGGACGAGGCCCTCGCCCTCGTGCTGGTTCGCGAGGCCGGAAAGGGCGACGCCGCATGAGGATCAAAAAGTCGAAATTCGTGCAGTCGCTCAGCACGTTCAAGAGCTTTCCCGGGCAGGGTCTGCCAGAGATCGCCATGGTGGGCAAGAGCAACGTGGGGAAATCCTCGCTGATCAACAGCATGACGGGCAACTCCAAGCTGGCCCGCACCTCCTCGGAGCCGGGCAAGACGCGTCTGGTGAACCTGTATCTGATCAACGAAAGCTTTTTCCTGGTGGATCTGCCGGGCTACGGCTTCGCCAAAGCCCCAAAGCAGGAAAAGGACAAGTGGGCGGAGATGATCGAGGGCTATCTGAGAGGCTCGGAGTGCTTAAAGCGGGTGTTCCAGCTGGTGGATTTGCGCCACGAGCCCACTCAGGACGACCAGCTGATGGTGGAGTACCTGCGGCACTACGAAATACCGTTCACCGTTGTGGCCACCAAGGCAGACAAGCTGTCCAGAGCCCAGCAAAGCCGCAGCATCCCGGCCATTTGCCGCGCGCTGGCGGTGCAGCCCTGGGAGGTCATGGTCTATTCCTCCAAGGACGGCACGGGGAAGGAACGACTGTTGGAGTTGATCGAGGACGAGGTTGGATCAGAGAACAGGGAACAGGAATTGCTGTAAACCCCACGCGAGAGCAGCAACGCGCTGTCCGCCAAAGAACTCGCCGTTCTTTGGGAGGCGGTCTGAACGGCGGAGGGTTTGTCTCATACATTTATATATCTTCTCGAAGGGAGAAATCAGACTTGGGAATCAAAGTGGCAAAGTTCGGCGGCTCTTCGCTGGCCGACGCGGAACAGTTCCGCAAGGTAAAAGCTATCATCGAATCCGATGCGAATTACCGTTATGTGGTGCCCAGCGCGCCGGGCAAGCGATTCGATGGAGACGTCAAGATCACCGATCTGCTTTACCAGTGCCATCGCCTGGTGGAGAGCGGCCGCAGCCATGAGGAGGTGTTCCGCAAGATCGCGGAGCGCTATACCCAGATCGCGACCGAGCTGGGCCTGGATTTCGACATCACTGCGATGCTGAACGAGACCAGCGAAGCCATTCGTCGCTACAAGAACCCGGATTTCACCGCCAGCCGGGGCGAATACATGAACGGCCTGCTGCTGTCACAGTATCTGGGCTGGGATTTCATCGACGCTCAGGAGGTCATCAAGTTTGACCGACAGGGCAGCTTCGCGGCGGAATGGACCAACGAGGTGATGACCGAAGCGCTGGGCAAGCACGCCCACGCGGTGATCCCCGGCTTCTACGGTTCCTTCCCCAACGGCGACGTACATAC
>CAMVBO010000315.1 GCA_947165745.1 uncultured Clostridia bacterium
GTGGCCTGCACGATCAGCTGGGGCATGATGTTGGGCACCAGGTGGTGGAAGATGCGGTCCTTCACCCGGATGCCGGTGGCCTCGGTGGCCACCATGAACTCCTGCTCGCGCAGGGTCAGAATCTGGCCGCGCACCAGGCGGGCCACGCCGGCCCAGCCCATGATGCCCAGCGCCGCCATCATAATCAGCAGGCGGATATAGGTGTCCATGCGCATGGCGTCCATCAGCGCGCCCAGGATAATCATGATCGGCATGGAGGGCAGGCAGTAGAAGATATCCACCAAACGCATGATCAGCATGTCCACCCAGCCGCCGTAGTATCCGGACAGGCCGCCCATGACCACGCCCAGGAAGGTCTCCAGGAACACGACCACGAAGCCGACCATCAGCGACACGCGGCCGCCGTACATGATGCGGCTCAGCACGTCGAAGCCGTCGCCGTCGGTGCCCAGCAGGTGTTCGCCGCTGGGGGCGTCAAACATATTGATGACATAGATGATCTGCTGGCAGTTCACCACGAATTCACCGGTATCGCGCTGGCTCAGCTTCAGCTCGGTGTCCTGATAGCTCAGGTTGCCGTTTTCATCCGTCACGTATTCGCCGGTCTCGGTCTGCATGGGCAGGCCGTAGGTGATGGAGCCGGTCTTGGCGCCGCTGGCGGCCATCTCCAGCGCCTTTTCCGTCAGCGCCTTCTTCAGGCCGTACTCCATGGTGTCGTCGCCATTGTAGCGGCGCACGGCATAGGGTGTGAGCTCCATGAACTCCTCCCCCGCCGCGTTCTTGACGATCCATTCGGCGTCCTCCCGGGCGATGGTCCACGTCTGGCCGTCGGCCTCGAAGGAACCTGCTCCGGCCGTGGCCAGCAGCGCGGCCACGTTCAGCTCCTTGGACACCTTCTCGCCCACGTTGTAGGTCGAGACGGTTAGCCGGCTGTAGACCTTGCTGGGCGCCAGGTTCGCCAGGCGATAGGCCTGATAGGAACCGCCGTTCTTCACGGCGGCATAGGCCGCGCCGTCATACTCAAAGCCGGTCGCGCCATCCGCGACGGCCGCCTGGAACGCCGCCTCAAAGCCCTCGTCCAGTGCTTCGCCCACGTACTGCATGCCTTCGTAGGCCGCGGTGATCTCATAGCTCTTGGCCTTGCCGCGGGTATAGGTGTAAGTCACGCCGTCCAGCTCGAAGGTGCCGCCCTTGGCGTCCTGCTTGATGGCGTCCTGCACGGCCTTCTCCAGGCCCTCCACCTGCGTCTTGGCGTTCTCGATCTTCTTGCCCACCATGCTGTAGGTGCCAATGACCGATTCGCCGCTGCCGTAGGCGCAGACCTCCTCGAATTCGGAGGCGGACGTCAGATACACGTCGTCGGCCAGCTTCTCGACGCGATAGCCCTGGCCGTCGCCCAGCACGTATTCCGTCTCGGAGCCGTTCGCCAGCATGCTCTTGATGATGGAGTTCATCTTGTTGTTCACGGCGCGCTCGACGGCCAGGCCGCCGTCAATGTCATAGCCGGTGTAGGCGGTGATGCCCTTCACCATGCCGTAATTCACGTCGCGGGGCTCATACTTATAGAAAATCTGCTTCTGTCCGTAGGGATAGAACAGCGGGCCAACGAACGAAAACAGGAACATCACGATCAGCATCACCGAGCCGAACACGGCCAGGCGGTTGCGGATGAACCGCTTGAAAACCTGCCGTCCCGGGGACAGCACCTTCACGCGGCTCAGGTCGTCCAGTGCCACTTCGCCGTTCGTCTGCTGTTTGTGGCCGGCGGCCTCGCGGGCCTTCAAAACCTCATTCAGGTTGTAAGTACTCTTCATGCGTCCGCCCTCCTTAACTCAACCGCACGCGGGGGTCAACCGCGGCGTACAGCAAATCGCTGATCAGGTTGCCCAGCAGCGTAAGGATGGAGATAAACGCCAGGTAGAACATGATGAACGGGATGTCCGCCTGGGTCATGGAGGTATAGGAAGCGTAACCGATGCCGCGGATGGAGAACAGCGTCTCCGTGATCAGCGCGCCGGAGAACAGGCCCGGCAGAGTGCCGCCCAGCATGGTCACCAGGGGGATGAAGGTGTTGCGGAAGGCGTGATGGTTGATGACCTTCTTCTCCGGCACGCCCTTGGCCCGGGCGGTGCGGATATAGTCGGCGCTCAACACTTCCAGCATATTGGTACGGGTGTAGCGCATCAGGCCGCCGATGGAGATGATCGTCAACGTGATCAGCGGCATCACGAAATGCTTGGCCACATCCAGGAATTTTCCGAATTCAGACAGGGTCATATAGTCGCGGCCCTGCATGCCCGACAGGTCGAACCAGCCGAGCTTGACCGAGAACACATATTTCAGCACCGTCGCCACGAAGAAGGTGGGCATGGAGATGCAGACCATGGCCACGACGGTGGTAAAGTAATCCGTGAAGCTGTACTGCTTCCGGGCCGCTGTGATACCCAGCGGTATGGCGATGAGGATTTCAAATATAAAGGACACAAGGCCCAGCGCGAAGCTGTACCACACCGTATTGTGGAATTCCTGGGTGACGGGAACCGTCCAGGCCCAGCTGTCGCCCCAGTTGCCCCGCACGGCATTGCCGAGCCACACGAAGTAGCCCCCGACCACGCCCTTGTCCATGCCGTACTGCGCGTTGAGATCCTGCAGCCATTCGGCGTAGCTCTTCGTCGCGCCGGGGCGGGACGCCAATTCCCGCGCCTTGGTCTCCACATAGCCGGACGGCATGTTGTACATCAGCATATAGATGATGAACATGACGAAGAACAGTATCAAAACGCTATAGAGCAGGCGTTTGACCGTATACTTCAGCATCGTTGTTCCCACTTTCTGAAAGGGTTTCCCCTGGAATGAGTTTCTGTTTCCAAACAACCCCTCCGCCGACTTCGTCGGCACCTTCCCTTACACAGGGGGGCTTTCAGGGGATGTTCCCTGCTCCCCCGTGTAAGGGGAGCTGTCAGTCGCAGGCTGACTGAGGGGTTGTCGTCGCAGAAGCACCGATGCAGCGTCCCCTCAAACAACAGCCACATCATACAACCAACTGCATGGAAGGAGGGTTTCCCCCTCCATCCATGCAGGGTAGTGCTTATAAAGCTATGAGCGTTCGATTCACCCGCAGCTTACTTGGCCGCCAGGGTCTCGACCTCGGCATACCAGCCCCAGTAGGGAGTCATATCCTGCGGGATGGTGTCGGTGTCGATGCGCTCGGTGGAGAAGGTGGTGCAATCCTTGCGCTGATACAGCGGCAGCTCGCAGCCCCAATCCATGATGATGCCCATGGCGTCCTTATAGATGCTCTTGCGCTCCTCGGTGTCGGCGCTGCTGCGGCCCGCCTTGATCAGGG
>CAMVBO010000316.1 GCA_947165745.1 uncultured Clostridia bacterium
TGCATGACATCGGCAAGGCCATCGACCACGAGGTGGAGGGCACCCACGTCACCATCGGCGCGGATCTGGCCAAGAAGTTCCGCGAGAACGACCTGGTGGTCAACGCCATCGCGGCGCACCACGGCGACGTGGAGCCGAAGAGCGTCGAAGCCGTGCTGGTGCAGGCTGCCGACGCCATCTCCGCCGCACGCCCCGGCGCCCGGCGCGAGAGCCTGGAGAACTACATCAAGCGCCTGGAGAAGCTGGAGAGCATCGCCTACTCCTTCGACGGCGTGGAGACCTGCTACGCCATCCAGTCCGGCCGCGAGGTGCGCATCATCGTCAAGCCCGAGGATGTGAACGACGCCGGCACCCTGATCCTCGCCCGCGAGATCGTCAAGCGGATCGAGAAGGAGATGGAGTATCCCGGACAGATCAAGGTCAACGTCATCCGCGAGACGCGCGCAGTCGAATTCGCCAAATAAGCAGCGCCTGTTGGCAATCGCTGCCGCGATAAAAACCCGACGCCTGCCCCATAGATTCAAGGGGCAGGCGTCGACGTTTGTATGGAATCGGACAATCGCTGCCGCGACGAAAAGCCCGCCCCCCTGCGCCATGGATTCAAGCGCAGGGGGCGGGGCCTTTTTGGTGTAATTTTATGGTTCTTCACGTTTCCGTGAAGAATCTATTTTATGCCCTTCCGCCGCTTCTTGTTTTCGTACATCAGCGCGTCGGCGGCCTGGAGGCAATCCTCCAGGGTGCGTCCGTCGCCGGGACGGGCGTCGGCGGCGCCCACGCTCATGGCCAGGCGATAGGGGCTGTCCGGCTGGTTGGCGGCGTCGGCGGCGCGGAGGATGGCCTCCTCCAGGTCGGCCTCGGCGGGGGAGGCGATGATCAGGAACTCGTCGCCGCCGTAGCGCATCACGAAGTCGTCCCGGCGGCAGCAGTCCTTCAGCACCTGGGCCGCGGCGCGGATGGCGTCGTCGCCCACCTCGTGGCCGTACCTGTCGTTGATGACCTTCAAATCGTCCATGTCCACGAACAGTATGCGCGCGCCGCCCTCCCGCTTCAGGAAGCCGTCGAAGGCCTGCTGGCCGTAACGCTCGAAGCCGAAGCGGTTGTACAGGCCGGTGAGGGCGTCGTGGACGTACAGGTCGTCCAGCAAGGTGTTCAGCTGCCGCAGCAGGCACTTTTTGCGCACGTTTTCAATGGCGATCTCCAGGAAGCTGAAGATGCTCTTGTGAAGGTTCATCTTGGCGGCTTCGCTGATGCTGTCCAGCGCCACATAGCCGATGGAATAGGTGTTGTAGTGCAGCGGATAGAACATCAGGAAGCGCTCCCGCTTCATCACCGCCTCCGGCAGCAGCGCGCTGGTGGGGAAGCGAAGGCGGCGGCCGGCGTTACTGGGCGCGCTGTCGCCGGCACAGCCCGCCAGCACCATTTCGCCGTCGAAGACCTCGGAATTCTGCGTCCACTGGTTCTTGTCGTAGTTGTCGTAGTAGTAGCTGTTGACGCACAGATACACGTTGTCGCAGCCGAAGATGCGATAGTTCTTCTCCACGATGTCCATCAGCTCCGGCAGCGTCGAGGCCTCGAACAGCTCTTCGGCCATCTGGTCCTGCAGGCCGTAAAAATCCTTCAGGAATCGGATCTGTTCAAAGTACTTGTTCCGGATGTAGCTGGGCGGGTCGGGCTTGCGACAGCCGCAGGATTCCGCGCAGACGATGCTGTATTCGAAGGGGATGAAATCGCGCGCCTCCCGGCCGTCGATCTTCGCCAGCAGCACTTCCATGGCCCGGTAGTCCATCCGGCGGTAGTCCCGGTGCACGGTGGACAGGCGGGGGCTGGACAGCTCCGCGCTGCTCAAATCGTCGAACCCGGTGACGATCACGTCCTCGGGCACCCGGAAGCCGCGGGCCTTCAGCGCGCGCAGCACGCCGATGGCCATGTCGTCGTTGGCGCAGATAAAGGCGTTCGGCAGGGGGCGGCCCTTGCGCAGCCACTGATCCACGGCATGAATGCCGTCCTCGGTGCGCCAGGAGCCGGGGAGGATCTCCATGTCGCCGTCGGCGATGCCGTTTTCCCGGCAGGCGTCCTCAAAGCCCTGCAAGCGCTGCTCGGCCTCCAGGCTGCCGTTGTCCAGTATGCCGGTGAGGAAGGCCAGCCGCTTCGCGCCGTGACGGCGGATGACGTGCCCGGTGATTTCGCGCTGGGCGGCGCGGTTGTCGATGGTCACCAGGGTGAAGCCCTCGATGGGACAGTCCACGGTCACGGCGGGAATCCCGGCCTCCGCCACCCGGCGGACCAGCGCGCTTCGCGCGGATTCCAGCACGATCTGGTTGCCCTGGATCAGCGCGCCGTCGAACTGCTTGAGATCCGGAAGATCAAATATGGCGTACTCGCTGAAGTCCCTGGGGCTGTCGGTGTCCTTGCCGAAGCAGTCGAACACGCACAGCTGCACGTTTTCGTGGTCGTCCACGAATTGGCGCAGGCCGTGCAGCGTGGTTTCCACCAGCTCGTAGTTCCAGTCCGCGGTGAAGTACGCAATTCTATAATTTCGCATGCTTGCTCCTATAGATGGCTTTATAGGTCGCTTGAATACACAATTATTCCATTTATATAATAAACGGATTCAGAGAAATAATCAAGGGCAATGGGCCAAAAAGTGAGCGAAAAAGGGGAAAAAGTTGCCGATGTCTTTGGGCGGCGCGGCAAACGAAGCCCATCATCACAGCGAGGATGACGCGGCCGTGGGCCCATTTTTGCAGGGAATCAGGCCGCGAAAAAAGCGCTCCCCGGTTCCCGTTCGGAAAAGTAAACCGAAGGGGAACCGGGGAGCAGATTTTTGGCGCTCGCCGCAGGGGCGATCCATCAGAGACCATGCGATTTTAGCGGACAAGCACGCTCGGGCCGCCCTCGCATCATCGGGCTTTTATCCCTTCTTCACCAGCCGGTGATAGCTCTTCTTGCCCTTCTTGATGAGCAGGCCGTCGCCCTCCAGCATTTCGGGGGTGATGCGGTATTCCACGTCGGTGACCTTCTCGTCGTTGACGGACAGGCCGCCGGCGGCGATGGTCTGGCGGGCCTCCTTGTTGCTCTTGCACAGGCCGACCTTGGCGACCCAGGCCAGCAGGCGGCTTTCCTCCGTCAGCTCCGCGGGATCGACCTCGGTGGTGGGGGCGGAGCCGGCCGCGCCCTTGCCGCCGAACAGGGATTCCGCCGCCTGCTGGGCCTTCTTCGCTTCCTCCTCGCCATGCACGTTCTTGGTGACCTCGTAGGCCAGCACGCGCTTGGCTTCGTTGATGGCGCTGTCCTTCAGCGCGCCCAGGCGGCGCACCTCGTCCATGGGCAGGAAGGT
>CAMVBO010000317.1 GCA_947165745.1 uncultured Clostridia bacterium
CGGGTCGCGGGAGCCACACGCTTCTGAATCAAAACAAGCGATACACAAGGAGGAAGGCGGCACGTGGGGCATATGTCGCGGCGACACGGGCAAGAGAAAAGCGGCCAGCCTTGTCAGCTGAGCCGCTTCTGAATCTGCCGGGCTTTACCGCATCACGATGAAACCGCGAGAGGTCGTCGTGCCGTCCGGATTCCTGCGGAACTGTATCAGCAGGTGGCCGTCGGCTGTCTCGTACAGTGCCTGAAAGGAATCGGGCCAAAGCTGTGTAATGCCCGGGCATCTGCTCATGGCATCCAGCCGGTAGGGCTCGAAATCCGCCCCGGGCTTCTCCTCACTCCACTGCTCGAAAATCTCCGTCAGGATGGGCATATCCTGTTCCCGGACGATGTCCATCGCTTCCGTCCCCGGCAGCTCTTTCAAATGCGATGCCCCTTTCTCCGGACGGAATATCGCCCACCAGCTGACCGGCAGCGGGTTTTTCATGAATGCCTTCAGCGCCTCTGCCGTGCCGCAGGCATCACACACATAAATGCCGTCGGCTTCCCTGCTCAGCGCATTGGTGTAGATCGGCTCCTTCATGGTGTCCCGCCCGCAACGCGGGCAGGGCATATGTTCACCGGCCTGTTGCCGGGCTCTCAAATCGGCGAGGGCTCTCTCAATACGCTCAGTCATTGGAAGCCACCTCCTTCTCAGGGTCGGCGCCTGTGGTCGCAGGGCTGATGGTCTCGGCAACCGTCTGCGTGGCAGTTCGTTCGGTTTCCCGGCGCTCCCGGCGGATGGCGCTGTACTTGTCCTTGTGGTTCTGCATCTTCGAGCCGTTGGAGAAGGCGCAGTAGCCGTGGAGGTGCTTCAGCAGAATGTTCCGCTGCTCCTTCATCTCCGGGCCCTTGTAGCCCATGCGCTGCAGCCAGATGTGCGCCGTGTACTTCTCGGCTTCCTCCTCGGGCTGGATGAGCTCGGGGAACACCCGCGTCGCCGCCAGCGCCGACTGCAGGATGCGGCCCTGCAGCCCGGCGAAAGTCGTCCACTTGGTGGGCTCGGTTTCGTAGAAGGGGAAGGTCAGGCTGAACTGTCCGTCTCTGAAATCGAAGCCCTTCAGCCCCAGCTCCCTGTGGCTGTCCAGCAGCACTGTGAAATCCTCCGGCGTTGCGGGCAGCGCTTCCTTCAACGCCTCGATGAGCCCCATCGGAATGTGGATGGTGTCGCCGCCAGTCATCAGGTTCAGAATGTACTGGCGAGAGTAGAGGGTGTAGGTCAGGTTCCGCAGCTGCTCCACTGTGATGTCCGGTGCGGGAATCGTGATGGTCTGCTCGTCGATGTTGCTCAACATGGAAGTGGGCTCTTCAGAATCGGTGTCGCTGGCCGCGGCGGCGGCGGGCTCCTCGGTGGTGTCCTTCTCGACGAGCTCGGCGGCGGGCTCCTCAACCGGCGCTTCCTCATCAGTGGGCGCGTCCGCGTCCTCAGCCTGCGCCGCCGCCGCGTCCTCGGTGATGTAGCCGTTGCGCAGCAGGAACGCCATCAGCGGGGTGAAATCGTCGCCGACGATGTTGCCGTCGCGGTCGACTGTGAAATCGCCGACCTCGTAGGCGTAGGTGGGCGTCCGCAGGTAGCGGGCCTCGGTGTGCAGCTCTTCGGCGATGGCCTTGGCCAGGGCCTTGCGGTCAGTGGTGTTCGTCTGAATCGTCATGGTGCTTGCCTCCTTCGTGTGCGCGGTCTGGAATTTGCCGTCCATGCGGCCCGCGCTTCAGGGTAGCGCCATATTCGCTCTTTCCGCGCCGGAAGTCAACGCCTCATGTGGCTATGGGCATGATAACTCTTTGAGCGGTTTCACACTTCCCACGGCATCGACTGATTCCAGAAATGGCCCAGGGTCGATACGCGGGTGTAATCCACATCCCGCAGCCCCAGTGTGCTGATAATGCCGCTGGGGGTCAGGTCGTAGTGTTTGCGAATCCACTTCACCAGATTCGGCCTTGGCACCTTGCCGGTTCCAAATGTCTTCACGCTGACGGAGACCGGCTCCTCCACGCCAATGGCGTAGGCCAGCTGTACCTCGCACTTCGCGGCGTAGTTGTGCCGCAGGATGTCCTTCGCAATCTTCCGGGCCATATACGCGCCGGAGCGGTCGAGCTTGGTGGGGTCTTTCCCACTGAAAGCGCCGCCGCCATGACGCGCCGCGCCGCCGTAGGTATCGCACATCAGCTTCCTGCCGGTGACGCCGGTGTCGGCGAAGGAGCCGCCGGTGACGAATCGACCGGTGGGGTTGACCAGCACACGAAAGTCCTTGTTCAGACTGTGCGCGTCCGCCACCTTCAGCATGATGTTCCTGCAAAGGTGGTACACGTCCTGCGGGTCGACATCCTCGCCGTGCTGTGCGCTGATGAGGAATGTTTCGATGCGCTTTTTCCGGTAGTCATAGGTGACCTGGGCCTTCGCGTCTTTCCCCAGGGCGGTGTGCCGGGCCAGATCCAGACGCTCGATGGCGTCGGTCGCCAGCACGAAGGGCATCGGCAGCATCTGGTATGTCTCGCTGGTGGCGTACCCGAACACACTGCCCTGATCACCAGCGCCCTTCTTGTCCACACCCAGGGCGATGTCCCCGGACTGCCGGGTGATGAAGGTCTGCAAATCGAAGTCGTCATAGATGACAGGCTCGGTGAACATCAGCACGCTGCGAACCAGCCGCCGGATGTCCGGCTCGTGCTTCGACGTAATCTCCCCGGCGACGACCACATGATTCTCCTTGATCAGTGCCTCCACCGCCACGCGGCTGTTCCTGTCGTGCTTCAGGCAGTCCGTCACGATGGCGTCTGAAATCTGGTCGCATATCTTGTCCGGGTGCCCGGCGGACACCTGCTCAGAGGTGAACAACATGTGCATCGCTCCTTTTGCGCATAAAAAATGCCCTCGCGGATCTGTGCCCGCGAAGGCTATATCTATTTCAACATTTTAATAGTAGCACATGTTTCTCATGCACACAAGTGCTTTTATGTGCTTTTTTGTGCTGTCTTTTTCCTTGCATGCGTGGCAGGTATACCGATTTCCGGGCTTATAGACCCACGAATACACAGGGCCCCCGCAAATGTGGCATGGCGGATAGTAGATGTTTTTCCCGTGCCTGTCTCTCTTCATGGGGATACCATCACGCTGTGCTTCAATGTAGCTCATGCACCCACCTCCCGTTCTGAAATAAGTTTCTCCACCACATCCACTGCGCGGTCATGCTTCGTCAACAACCAGCGTCGGGTGTAGTGTAAATCGGCCCCGATTTGTGCCCAGGTCTGGAAACACAGGTATCTCTTTTCCAGTATAAGCCTGTAGCTTTCATTGCGTA
>CAMVBO010000318.1 GCA_947165745.1 uncultured Clostridia bacterium
CCGCCGCGCCCAGCAGCGCGTCGGGGATGGGGCTGCCCTCCAGCTGCAGGCGCACTTGGAAGGGCCGGGCAGGGTAGAGCGCCGGATTGTCGTCCTGGTAGATGGTGCAGGCGCCCAGCTGGGCCCCGCTGTACTCGTCGATGGCCAGAAAGGTGTTTTCCACCGGCTGGCCGTCCACGGGCTCTCTGGCGTGTTTCAGCATCATAATGGTTTACCTCTTGTGTCGGTCTGAAAGCTCATCGCTTGGGATTGTACTTCTTGGGCGGGCGATGGTCCACGATGTCGATCTTGCGCAGCACCTGGCCGGTCACGTCGATGCCCAGCGTGCGCGCCAGCTGCAATCCGTACATCATCACGTCGGCGAATTCCTCCGCGATCATCGCTGTGCGCTCGGGGTCTTTGCCCGCCTGCAGCGCGTCCACGTCCTCCGGGTTCAGCCACTGGAAGTGCTCCAGCAGCTCGCTCATCTCCACCGTCATGGCCATGGCCACGTGCTGGGGGTTCTGGACGCCCTCCACGCCCCAGCCCTTGCGCAGGCACAGCTGGTGCACGGCCTCCTTCAGGGTGGAGATGGTGGTGTCGTTGTCATTCACCGGTCTTCGCCGCCTTTCTGCGCAGGCTCAACGCCAGAGCCTTGTCTCCATCCGAAATCCGCCAGGACTCCCGCAGCTTCTGGATGGCCTTGTTGTGGGTCCACTCGTCCCAAACGCCGTCTTCGAGGATCGCCAGCGCCGACTCCCGCTGCTTCAGCCACAGCGTGGCCAGCCCCCAGGCCGCGCCCATGCGGGCGTAGTAGCCGGGGTGGGAAAAGCGCCGGTACACGGCCATGGTCTTATCGCCCCAGGGATCGTCCCTGAAATAGCTCATCAGCATCACCAGGCCAAAGCGCTTGCGGAATTCGATGTCGCTGTCCGCGCATTGCGCCACGAAGGGAAAAAGTGCTTCCTGTTCGCTCTCCTTGGGCTTGAGCGTCGAGCACAGCCCGTCGCACACGGCCCAGTTGTCCACCATGGGCAGGAAGGCCTCAGTGAGGCGGATCTTTTCCCCGATGGGGCACTTCGCGCCGCCCAGCACATAGGCGTGCAGCAGCCGGACCTCGTACAGGGGATACTTCCGGCTGGCCTCCAGGAAGCCGCGCCAGTCGCCCCGCAGGATCTCCTTCGCGATGCCCCGCAGCGCCGGAACCCGCACGCCCAGGAAGCCCATGCGCATGTCCGGCACCAGGGAAGCGTGGAAATCCCGATACTTCGCGTCCGCCAGGCCTTCCAGCCGGGAGATGAGGGCGGAGATGTCATACGCGGTTTGCATAAATATCACCAATTAACAGTTTACGGCGAACGGGGCGGATTGTCAAGGGGAGAGTGGAGAGGGGAGTAGGGAGTAGGGAATAGGCAATAGGGAACAGGAATGGTGGGCGGCGGCTGTTCATTGTAGGGGCGGCGCAGCGCCGTCCGCCCAAAACCATCATTTTATACAATCGCGCTGGAAATCTTTACTTGATCCCACGATAATATACCCAGCAAAACACAAGCGAGGACGCGACATGAGACACGACCCCACCACGCGATACGTCCTGGCGGCGCTGGACATGGACGGCACGCTGCTGAACTCCGATCACCTGCTGACGCCCTTCACCCGCGCCGCGCTGGAGCGCGCCTCTGCGGCGGGCAAGGTGATCGCCCTGTGCACGGGGCGCTGCCTGTCGGAGCTGTGGCAGACCTTCCGGGAGGTCCCGGGCATCGGCTACGCCATCGGCGAAAATGGCGGCTGCCTGTACGATGTGAAGGCTGCCCGCGTGCTGCGCCAGGAGGTCATCCCGGCGGACGCGGCCCGGGCGGCGCTGACGCTGGCGGGACAGTACGACCTGTGCGCCCAGTGCTTCATCGACGGCCAGTCCTGGCTGCAATACCGGGGTGAGCGCGCCCTTGTGCCCTATCATGTTGCGGAGTACGTGCCGGTGTTCGACGGCGGGTCGAAGTACGATGAAGACATCGTCACGCGGGCGCTGGCGCATGGGCGGGTGGAGAAGATCAACCTCTACTTTGCCGACCCCGGCCAGAAGGCGGACTTTTACCGGCGCATCGCGGGCCTGGGGCTGACCGTGGCGGATTCCCTGGGCTATGGCTGCGAGCTCTCCCCGGCGGGGGTGGACAAGGCCGAGGGCCTGCGGCGGCTGTGCGCGCTGCTGGGCATCCCCATGGAGGACGCCCTGGCCGTGGGCGACGGCGGCAACGACATCGAACTCGTGCGCGCGGCGGGCCTGGGCGTGGCTATGGGCAACGCCAGCGGGGAGGTGCAGGCGGCGGCGGACGCGCTCACCGACGACCTGGACCATGACGGCGCGGCCCGGGCGGTACTGCGGTATATGCTGGGAGAAAATATATAGGCGAGTCGTCCCGCGCCGAGATTCGTTTGACAGGCGAAAAACCCGGTGCTATAATGCTTCTATAATTCGACCAAAATAGGAGGAATCACCATGACCAAGCAGCTTGAAATCGCCAGCCTGTTCGACATGAGCCATACCATCGCCGCGGCGCTGTTCGACGGCAAGACCTACCCCTGGGAAGTGCTGAAGGACATCAAGGGCTTCATTCTCGAGCTGGGCGCGACGCTGAGCGCCGACGCGTTTGACCATCCCGCCGAGGACATCTGGATCGCCAAGGACGCCAAGGTGGCCCCTACGGCCTGCCTGAACGGGCCGCTGATCGTGGACAGCGGCGCGGAGATCCGCCACTGCGCCTTCGTGCGGGGCAGCGCCATCGTGGGCAAGAACGCCGTGGTGGGCAACTCTTGCGAGCTGAAGAACTGCGTGCTGTTTGACAACGTGCAGGTGCCCCATTTCAACTACGTGGGGGACAGCGTGCTGGGCTACAAGGCCCACATGGGCGCGGGCAGCCTCACCAGCAATGTGAAGAGTGACAAGAAGAACATCGTCATCCACGCGGGCGAGGGCATCGAGACCGGCCTGCGCAAGATCGGCGCGATGCTGGGCGACCGGGTGGAGGTGGGCTGCAACAGCGTGCTGAATCCGGGCACCATCATCGGCCGGGACTGCATCATCTATCCCACCAGCTGCGTGCGCGGCGTCGTGCCGGAAAAGCACATCTACAAGCGCGGCGAGGGCTGCGTGGAGCGGATCATGGACTGACCCGTTTCGCAATCTTCAATGGCCTTCCCCATTGCGATGGGGAGGCTTTCCTTTTTTGGCTTGTTTCCATCGAAATTTCCTGTTAACACTTTACATATTCTGAATATTGTGCTATAATCTTTGCGTTGAAACTTAACACAACAAAGGAGGTTTTCCCATGAAAAAG
>CAMVBO010000319.1 GCA_947165745.1 uncultured Clostridia bacterium
CCGGCATGACGGGCCTGATGGGCCTGCTGGACAAGCCCGCCGGCGTGGACTGGCCCGAGGACGAGTTCAAGGCTCTGGTGAACGAGGTGCACAGCGCCGGCCTTGAAATCGAGGTCATCGAGAGCGTGAACGTCCACGAGGACATCAAGCTGGGCCTTCCCAGCCGGGACGAGTACATCGCCAACTACATCTCCACCATCCGCATGCTGGCCCGCAACGGCGTGAAGGTGATCATCTACAACTTCATGCCCGTGTTCGACTGGCTGCGCACCGACCTGGCCCGGGTGATCCCCGAGGACGGCAGCAACAGCCTGTACTTCGACGAGAAGGACCTGGGCGAGATGGGCCCGCTGGAGATCGTGAAAAAGACTGCCGAGGGCAGCCAGGGCTTCACCCTGCCCGGCTGGGAGCCAGAGCGGCTGGCGCTGCTGGAGACCACGCTGAAACAGTATGAGAACATCGGCCCGGACGACCTCAGGAAGAACTTCAAGTACTTCCTGGACGCGGTGATCCCGGTGTGCGAGGAAGTGGGCGTGCGCATGGCCTGCCATCCGGACGACCCGGCCTGGCCCATCTTCGGCCTGCCCCGCATCGCCCACAGCCAGGCGGATTTTGACAAGATCATCAAGCTGCACGACAGCCCCGCCAACACCGTGTGCCTGTGCACCGGTTCCCTGGGCTCCAACCCGGAAAACGACGTGGTGGCCTGTATCCGCCATTTCGGTGAGATGGATCGCATCGGCGCGATGCACGTGCGCAACGTGAAGTTCCTGGGCTACCACCACTTCCGCGAGGCCGCGCACCTGTCCAGCACCGGAGACCTTGACATGTACGCCATTATGAAGGCCATCCACGACACCTGCCCGGACACCTACGTGCGCCCCGACCACGGCCGCATGATCTGGGACGAGCAGGGCCGCCCCGGCTACGGCCTCTACGACCGCGCCCTGGGCGCTGCCTATCTCAATGGGCTGTGGGAAGCGATTGAGAAAAAATAAGATTGAGGGAATAGGGAGCAGGCAGTAGGCAGTAGGAAATGCGGCTGCCGCCAGTGCACCAATTTGTATGGCGGCTTTACTTTCCGGCCCAACACTAAGAATCTGCTAACCCATTCACTATTCCTACTCCCTTCTCCCTACTGCCTACTCCCTGATCAAGGAGGAGCAATTATGATACTGAACTATAACGGCCTTCAGGACTGCGCCGCCTGGGAGGCGGCGGGCGTGAAACTCCCGAAGCACGACTGGCAGGCCATGTGCGCCGAGACCGAGCAAAACCCCGTGTGGGTGCACTTCGGCGCGGGCAACATCTTCCGCATCTTCATCGCGGGGCTCCAGCAGCGGCTTCTGAACCAGGGCGACGCCAAGGCGGGCATCATCGCGGTGGAGACCTTCGACGCCGAGGTGGTGGAAAAGATCTACGTGCCCCACGACAGCATGACCCTGGCGGTCAGCCTGCTGGCGGACGGCGGCATCGACAAGGAGATCGTGGCCTCCATCGCCAAGGGCGTGGTGGCCGCAGAGCCCGCGGGTTTGGAGGAATTGCGGGCCATCTTCCGCAAAGACAGCCTTCAAATGCTGTCCTTCACCATCACTGAAAAGGGCTATGCGCTGCGCGACATGAAGGGCGAACTGACCCCGGTGGCCAAGGCCGACATCGCGGCCGGTCCGGCGGCTCCCAAGCACGCCATGGGCGTGGTGGCTTCCCTGCTGCTGGAGCGCTACAACGCCAGCGGCGCCCCCATCGCCGTGGTCAGCATGGACAACTGCTCCCACAACGGCGAAAAGCTGCGCGCGGGCGTCACCGAGATGGCCCGCGAATGGCAGGCCCGGGGCTATGTGCCCGCCGGATTTGTACAGTGGCTGGAGGACGAGAGCAGGGTCTCCTTCCCCTGGAGCATGATCGACAAGATCACGCCCCGCCCCGCCGAGGCCGTGGAGAAGCAGCTTGCCGCGCTGGGCATCGAGGACATGCGCCCTGTCATCACCGAAAAGCACACCTACATCGCCCCCTTCGTGAACGCCGAAGCGCCCCAGTACCTGGTGATCGAGGACCGCTTCCCCAACGGCCGACCGCCGCTTGAAAAGGCAGGCGTCTACATGACCGACCGGGACACCGTGAACAAGGTGGAGCGCATGAAGGTGACCACCTGCCTGAACCCGCTGCACACCGCGCTGGCGGTGTACGGCTGCCTGCTGGGCTATGAGAAGATCTGCGACGAGATGAAGGACGCGGAGCTGGTGAAGCTGATCAAGCGCATCGGCTACGTGGAGGGCCTGCCGGTGGTCACCGACCCGGGCATCCTCT
The DNA here is from genome assembly GCA_947165745.1 of uncultured Clostridia bacterium. The sequence continues at coordinate 2,308 of CAMVBO010000319.1, forward strand.
CCCCCAAGGCTTTCATCGACGAGGTCGTCACCCAGCGCCTGCCCAACCCCTTCATGCCGGACACGCCGCAGCGCATCGCCTGCGACACCAGCCAGAAGGTGCCCATTCGCTTCGGCGAGACCATCAAGAGCTACGTGGCCGACCCGGGCAGGGACGCCGCGAGTCTCACCGCCATCCCGCTGGCCATCGCCGGCTGGCTGCGGTACCTGCTGGGCGTGGACGACAAGGGCGCGGAAATGCCCGTCAGCCCCGACCCGATGGTGCCCACGCTGCAGGAAGCTCTTTCCGGCATCGAGCTGGGCAAGCCCGAGACGGTGGGCGACAAGCTGGACGCGCTGCTTTCCAACCCGAACCTGTTTGGCACGGACCTCATCCGGGCCGGGCTGGGCGAAAGGATCACCGGTTATTTCAAGGAACTGATCGCCGAACCCGGCGCGGTGCGCGCGACGCTGAAGAAATACCTCGACTGAAGGTCTTTCGCTTCGCTCAGAATGACATGCCTGCGTCAACGCGGTGTCATTCCGGACGGGGCGAAGCCGAAGTCGAAGAATCTGGAAACCAATTTCAGGATTGACGGAGGAATGAAATTATGCTGAACCTGAATTTGAAGCCTGCGAACCTTTGCAAGTACGACGCGGTGTCCCTGGGCGAGATCATGCTGCGGCTGGACCCCGGTGAGGGCCGCATCCGCACCGCCCGCGAGTTCAAGGCCTGGGAGGGCGGCGGCGAATACAACGTGGTCCGCGGCCTGCACAAGTGCTTTGGCATGCGCACCGGCGTGCTGACCGCCTTTGCAGACAACGAGGTGGGCAAGCTGCTCAAGGACCTGATCGAGCAGGGCGGCGTGGACACCGACCTGATCTATTGGAAGAAGACCGACGGCATCGGCCGCGTCTGCCGCAACGGCCTGAACTTCACCGAGCGGGGCTTTGGCATCCGCGGCGCGGTGGGCTGCTCCGACCGGGCCAACACCGCCATCTCCCAGGCCCGCCCCGAGGACT
>CAMVBO010000320.1 GCA_947165745.1 uncultured Clostridia bacterium
TCGATTATCTCAAACCATCTTTTCCGCATTGAGCCGCGCATCCAGTTCCTGCTCGCCAAGATACCCGAGCCGCAAGCAGGCCGTCCGCAGATCCAGCCCTTCCCTGTAGGCCAGTTCCGCTACGGAGGCGGCCTTCTCATAGCCGATCACAGGGTTGAGAGCTGTGACCAGCATGAGCGACCGATCGAGATATTCCTTCATCCGCGTCCTGTCCGCCTTCAGACCACAGATGCAGCGTTCCCGAAAGGAATCCAGGGATTCGGACAGGAGCCTGACCGACTGCAGAAAATTGTAGATGCACACCGGAAGATAGACGTTCAACTCCAGATGCCCCTGGGAAGCTGCCAGAGAAACGGCAGCGTCGTTGCCCATGACTTGCACGGCCACCATGCTCAACTGCTCACACTGAGTCGGATTCACCTTCCCGGGCATGATGGATGAGCCTGGCTCCAGAGCCGGTATGCTGATCTCACTGAACCCGCAGCGGGGACCGGAGGCCAGAAGCCGGATATCGTTGGCCATCTTCATGCTGTCGCAGGCAAGTGCCTTGACGACGCCGTGAACAGCCGTCAACTCATCCAAGCTGGTGAGCGCATGGAATTTGTTGGTGGCCGGCACACAAGCCTTTCCGGTGAGAGCGGATATCTCCCGTGCCGCTTCCGCGTCAAAGCCCTGCGGCGCGTTCAGGCCCGTGCCCACCGCCGTTCCGCCCAGCGCCAATTCGTCCAGGGGTCCCATCAGGGCGCGGAGCATCTCTTCGTCCCGTTCCAAACCGGTCCGCCAGCCGGAGATCTCCTGTGAAAAGCGGATGGGCACGGCGTCCTGCAGATGGGTGCGGCCGGACTTGATGACGTCTTCGTTTTCCGCTTCCAACGTTTTAAGCGCAAGGATCATCCGGTCCACAGCCGGCAGCAGGCGGTCCTCAAGGGCGATCACGGCCGCGATCCGCATGGCGGAGGGAAAGGTGTCATTGGAGGATTGAGACATGTTTACGTCGTCGTTTGGATGCAGAAGTGTTCTGCCGGCCAGCTGGTTGCCGCAATTGGCAATAACCTCGTTCACGTTCATGTTCGTCTGGGTCCCGGAGCCGGTCTGAAAGACCACCAGCGGAAAATGCTCCGCCAGCGTGCCGTCCATGATCTCCTCTGCGGCTGTACAAATGGCAGCGCACTTCTCCTCCGTCATCTTTTCCGGCACCAGTTCTCTATTCGCCAGTGCGCAAGCTTTTTTGATAAGGGCTAAAGCATGGATGATCTCTTGGGGCATGATTTCGATGCCGACGCCTATGGGAAAGTTTTGCCGCGACCGCTCGGTCTGCGCCCCCCAAAGCTTGTCGTTCGGGACACGGACTTCGCCCATGCTGTCATGTTCTATACGATAGCTGTTCATACTGATATCTCCGCATCATGGACCGATGGCGCTCCGTACCGAGCGCGGTAGATTTCCAGAAGCTGTTCGACCTGCTGCGCACAGCGGCCGATATACTCCTGAGGCACCAACAGCGCGGAAAGCTCCTGCTCCGTCATGCCGAATGCTCCGGTGGCGGCAAGGCGTGAAATCAGATCGCAGGGCTTTCCCGCACGCATCTTTTTTACACTTTCCATGGAGCAGCGGCGGATGACTTCATGAAGGGTCTGCCGATCCCCGCCCCGCTTGACGGTTTCCATCAACAGGTTTTCCGTTGCGAGGAAGGGCAGGTATTCCATTAAGCTTTTCTCTACCATGGCCTCGTTGACCTGCAGCCGCGCGCTTACGTTCTGACTGAGGCGCAGGATCGCGTCGGCACAGAGGAATCCCTCCGGCAGGGAGATACGGCGATTGGCTGAGTCGTCCAGCGTCCGTTCCAGCCATTGTGTTGAGGCGACGGCTGCGGCATTGGCTGCATCCGCCATAAGATACCGGCTGAGGGAACAGATGCGTTCTGAACGCATGGGATTGCGCTTGTAGGGCATGGCGGACGAACCGATCTGGTCCTCTTCAAAAGGCTCCTCCAGCTGTCGATCATGCTGCAGCAGGCGGATATCCGTGGCCATGCGGCAACAGGTCTGGGCGATGGCAGATAGGGCGTTCAGGATACGGCTGTCCAGCTTTCGTGGATAGGTCTGGCCGCAGACATCGAAGCACCGTTCAAAGCCGAAAGCTGCAGCCAGACGTTGGTTCAGCTCTTCCACTTTCGTCCCATCGCCGTCGAACAGATCCAGCAAGCTGGCCTCCGTTCCGGTAGCGCCGCGGCAGCCCAGGAAGCGGATGCTGGAAAGCACGAAATCCACCTCTTCCACGTCGGCAAGGACATCCTGGAGCCAGAGGGACGCTCGCTTGCCCACCGTTACAGGCTGGGCGGGCTGATAATGGGTATAGCCCAGGGTCGGCAAGCCGCGATAGCGTTCTGAAAAGGCGGCCAGGTTGGCGGCCAGCTTCAAAAGCTCCTTCCGAAGATACCGCAGCGCATCCCGGTACAGGATCAGATCGGCGTTGTCTGTCACATAACAGCTCGTAGCCCCCAGGTGGATGATACCTGCAGCCTCCGGTGCAACGACGCCATAGGCATAGACATGGGCCATCACGTCGTGGCGGACTTCCTTTTCCCGTTGTGCCGCCAACTCGAAATCAATGTCCTTCACATGGGCTTCCAAGGTCGTCACCTGCTGGGCTGTGACAGGCAGCCCCAGCGCATGCTCGGCTCGGGCCAGCTCCGTCCACAATCGGCGCCAGGTCTCAATACGGGTCCTCTGGGAGAACAAGCGCTTCATCTCCTCCGAAGCATATCGGGAGGACAAGGGAGATTCATATGTATCGTACAAGGTCGTCACCTCCTTATGTTTCATCTGCTCGTTTATACGTCCGAGGATGCCTGGATAGGACGCTCAAAACGGGATTTTACGGCATTTTTCGGGACATCCGTGGGATAATCGTCGCCGAAGCAGGCGGTGCAGAATCCATCGTCTGTTCCGGTCAGCATCCGGGCATGGTCCAAACTGAGATATCCCAGAGAGTCTACGCCGATAATCCTGGCGATCTTGGCAACGGAATGATGGTTAGCGATCAGCGTATCCGAGCTGTCGATGTCGGTCCCATAGTAGCAGGGCGCGACGAAGGGCGGCGCGCTGACGCGCATATGGATCTGCCTTGCGCCGGCATGGCGCAGCAGTTCGATCGTACGACGGCATGTCGTGCCGCGCACGATGGAATCGTCGATCAAGACGATCCGCTTTCCGTTCACAACGCTTCTGATCGGGTTCAGCTTCAAGTTCACCCCCATCTCTCGCTCGCTTTGTGTGGGCGCGATAAAGGTGCG
>CAMVBO010000321.1 GCA_947165745.1 uncultured Clostridia bacterium
ATCCAGGACGATCTGCAGACCCTGTACACCTCCGGCACCGTGTTCCACGCCTTCCTGGGCGAGAAGCTGCCCGACTGGAAGGCCGCGGCCACGCTGGTGCGCAAGATCGCCGAGAACTACAAGCTGCCCTACTACACCATGAGCCCCACCTACAGCGTGTGCAAGGACCATGGCTACCTGGTGGGCGAGCAGTACACCTGCCCCCACTGCGGCCAGAAGACCGAGGTCTACAGCCGCATCACCGGCTACTATCGCCCGGTGCAGAACTGGAACGACGGCAAGGCCCAGGAGTTCAAGGACCGCAAGGTCTATAACATCGGCCGCTCCCACCTGACCCACATCGGCCCGGTGACCACCATCGGCATGACCAACGCCGACGCCGCCTGGGAGGCCACCCAGGAGAAGGGCTGCTGCGAACCGGCCCAGGTGCTGATGAAGCCCGAAACTGTGGAGCAGGAGGCCGCCCGCGCGGAGCAGGCCGCCGAAGCCAAGGTGGCGGCGCATGTCGCCCAGGCCGCCCAGGTCGCGCCTGTGCAGCAGATGCAGCAGAGCGCGGACCTGAAGGACGCGGACACCATCCTGTTCAAGTCCCCGACCTGCCCCAACTGCAAGGCCGCCATGGCCCTGCTGGACCGGGCCGGCGTGCACTATGAGACCGTGAATGCGGCCGACGCCCGGGACCTGACCGCCCAGTACGGCGTCAAGCAGGCCCCCACCCTGGTGCTGCGCCACGGCGACAGCTTCGAGAAGTATCGCGGCGTCAGCGATATCAAGGGCTGGCTGATGAGCCGGCATTGATCCGCGGTGAGGGACTGGCGACCAACGATTTGTGAAACAGAAGGGGCGGCCCCGATGCCGCCCCTACATGTATATCGGAATCCATGGCAGAATAATCAGCAGTCCGAGGCTTTCAGGGTCGGCGGGCCCCGAAGGGCGGCACGCCGACAATCGTGGAATAATAATGATTAGGCAACCGGCGCGAAGCGCGGTTGGCCGGGTCGGCGGGCCCTGGAGGGCGCACGCCGACAATCATACGAAAACGACGAATGAATCGAGGGATTTACCATGCATGACATCATCGTCATCGGCGGCGGCCCGGCGGGCATGACGGCCGCGCTGTACGCGCTGCGCAACGGCAAGAGCGCGCTGGTCATTGAAAAGACCGGCTTCGGCGGGCAGATCACCCACTCCCCGAAGGTGGAGAACTATCCCGGCACGCTGCAGATGAGCGGCAACCAGTTTGCGGACAGCCTGCTGGACCAGATCCTGGTCCAGGGCGCCCAGATCGAGATCGAGACCGTTTGCGCCGTGGAGGACCACGGGGACATGAAGGTGGTCGTCACCGAGGAAGGCAGCCGCTTTGAGGGACGCGCCGTGGTGATCGCTACCGGCGTGAAGCACCGCATGCTGGGCCTGCCGGGAGAGGAAGACCTGGTGGGGGAGGGCATCTCCTTCTGCGCGGTCTGCGACGGGGATTTCTACAGCGGCCAGAAGGTGTGCGTGGCCGGCGGCGGCAATTCCGCGCTGCAGGAGGCCATCCTGCTGGCGGAAAAGTGCGGCGAGGTGGTCATATTGCAGGACCTGCCCGCGCTGACCGGCGAGCAGAAGCTGCAGGGCGTGCTGGCGGCCCGCGCGAACGTGAAGGTGATCTGCGACACGAAGATCGAAGGGCTGGTCACCGAGGGCGGCGCGCTCAGGGGCGTGGAGATCTCCAGCCGCACCACCGGTGAAAAGCGGACGATTCCCTGCGACGGCCTGTTCGTGGCCATCGGCCTGATCCCCGAAAACGGCCCATTCGCCGGTCTGGCGGATTTGAACGAATGGGGCTACTTCGACTCCGATGAGCGCTGTGTGACGAAGACCCCCGGCGTGTTTGTGGCGGGCGATTGCCGCAGTAAGGGCGTGCGCCAGCTGACCACCGCCGTGGCCGACGGAGCGACGGCCGCCCTGGCCGCCTGCAGATACATCAACGAGCGATTCTGAGCCAATCCGGCCTTCCTCTCTGGGGAAGGCTCAGGAAACCCAAGGAGGCTATCCCATGAAAAACGTCACCATGCGGGACATCGGCGCGGCGCTGGGCGTCAGCACCGTCACGATCTCCAAGGCCCTCAGCGGCAAGGAGGGCGTCAGTGACGCGGTGCGGGAGAAGATCATCGAGACCGCCAAGCAGATGGGCTATCACTACAGCGCGCCCCAGGAGGACGACACGGGCCGCATCATCGGCATACTGATCGCGGACCGCTTTTTCAGCGCCCCCAGCTTCTATTTTTCCATGTACCGGGAGCTGCTGCGGGAGCTGGCGGAGGCGGGCATGCTGGGCGTGCTGGAGGTGGTCTCCGACGCGGACGAGATGGCGCTGGTGATGCCGGTGGCGGCCACGATCCAGCGGGCGTCGGCCTTCGTGCTGCTGGGCCAGTTCTCCACGGACTACGTGTCCGCCATACTGGATACGGGCCTGCCCAGCGTGCTGCTGGACTTCACCTGCGACGGCCCGGATGTGGACGCGGTGGTCAGCGACGGCCAGACCGGCTGCTTCATGCTGACCCGCTATCTGCTGGACCACGGCCACCGGAACATCGGCTTCGTGGGCCGCATCAACCGCACCACCAGCATCATGGATCGCTACAGCGGCTTCCTGCGGGCGATGATGCTGGAAAAGCTGGAGGTGAACCCCCAGTGGGTGGTGCCGGACAGCGATATCGAGGGCCGCTATTTCGAGGAAGTCGCCCTGCCGGACGAGCTGCCCACCGCCTTTGTGTGCAACAATGACATGGTGGCCTGCCGGGTGGCGGAGGCGATCGAGGCCCGGGGCTTGAGGGTGCCCGAGGACGTGTCGCTGGTGGGCTTCGACGACTTTGTCTATGGCAAGCACGCCCGGCCCGTCACCACCTACGCCGTGGACCAGCAGCGCATGGCCCAGGTCACCGTGCGGCGGCTGCGCAACCGCGTGCGCGAGGGCATGGAAGGGCCGCTGCGCACCAGCGTGGGCGGCTGGTTTGTGGAGCGGGATTCCGTGATGGACCTCAACACCGGCGAGCGGCTGGGGAGGAAGTAGGCGGAGGGGCTCCAATCTGTTGAATTTGTCAACCTCTTGAGGGGACGGCGTTGGCCGCCCCCTTTCGCTTTCGGAAAATGTTAAATTTTCGATTTTTAGTAACTTAATTAATAAAGTTAGCCCCTAACCTATTGACGAAACAAAGTGGTAATGTTATAATTGACCTATCGAACAATGCGGAGTTAAACATTGTTCAAAACTGACAAATGGAGGAAGTTACCATGAAGAAGCTGCTGGC
>CAMVBO010000322.1 GCA_947165745.1 uncultured Clostridia bacterium
GTCGAAGGGCGAGCGCTCCTTTTCAAACAGCGCGCCGCCGAAGAAGCCCTTCATCACCGTGATGCCCACGTCGTTTTCCTCGCACAGGCGGTAGAGCTCCGCCCGCTGGGGGTCGATGCCGCTGAGCGACTCGTCGAAATCGCCGTTCAGCAGGTCCATCAGGTCCTCGCTGGCGGGATGCATGTCGAAGGCCGGGTTGATCGAAAACAGGATCATCTCCACAAAGCCGGTCTTCACGGCCCGCTGGGCCATGACGGGGTTGTGGGTGCTCAGGCCGATGTGGCGGATGATGCCCTTGCGGTTCAGATCATGGACGTACTCGATGAACGGGCCGGTCATGGCGGCCTGCCAGTCCTCCTCGGAGTCGATGTAGTGGATCATGCCCAGGTCGATGTAGCCGCCGCCGATGCGCGCGAACAAATCCTCAAAGGCGGGTACGACGTGGGCCATGTCGCGGCTGCGGACATACTGGCCGTTCTGCCAGGTGGAGCCGATGTGGCCCTGCACGAACCACTGATCCCGGCAATCCGAGATGGCCTTTCCGATGATGTCGCGGGACTTGGGGTCCGGCATCCAGCAGTCGATGATGTTGATGCCCTTGTCGTGGGCATGGCGGATCAGTTCGATGGAGTGGGCCTCGTCGTGGCGCTCCAGCCACTCGCCGCCAAAACCCACCTCGCTGACCATCAGGCCGGTTTTGCCGAGGCGTCTGTAATTCATATCGGGGTCCTCCTATAAATATGTATTGTTGCGTCGAAGGGGCTCTGTACGTCTCCCAGGAAAGGCCCGGAATCGCGGGATGCCGGTGGTCATCCGCCCCGCCCGGCGCACACAGGGAGGCGGCCCGCGCCGCGGGCCGCCTCCCTGCGCCGCAATGGGTTATCGGTTCCAGGTGATGGAATCCAGCACGGCGGTCAACGCCGTGACGCCGGCTTCATTGCCGCTGGTGATGCTGAAGGTATAGGTGCCGAAGTCAGGATCGGACACGCAGGCGGATAAGCACGTCAGCGACGCCTGGAGATCATAGCCCAGTTTGGAATAATCCGCGTCATAGGAATAGGCGATGACGACGGCGTCCAGCCCTCCCAGCTGCAGCAGGTCGGCTTGGATCCCCTGCACGTTGGTCGCGATCAATCCCTGGGTCGCGGCCTGGTCGCTAAAGGCATTCACCGTATAATCCAGCAGGTCCTGGGGCTTCACCTGCTTGATGTCGTTGTACGCACTGCTCCAGATACAGTTCAGGTTGTTGGTAAAATTCGCCTCGCTGGTGGCGGCGGAGAAGAGGGTAAAGTAAACCCCACCCTCCGTCTTTTCGCCCAGATCGAGCTTGTCATCCTCGGGATACATCAGGTTGAAATCCCCGAAATTGTAGGTCGTGTTGTTTGTTCCGGCGGCGGTTTCGGCCAGCGCGCCGACGGCGGTCAACGCCAGGATCAGGGAAATGACGACAGCCAGGATTTTGCGCATGTATATCTCTCCTTCGCAGCGAACTCTAATACAAATATAACATTTCCGGCGCCCTTTGTCAACGCTTATGTCCCGCCGATATACGGCTGCGGGCCGGCGACGACACGAACACGTCGACGGAGAAGCACGCCGCCCCCGTGGAAGGCACCGGCATCCGACTTGTCACACTCTTGCAAAACTAATGCAATACTAACATGAAGGCTCTGCCATATATCTATTGTAAAATGAAATTCGATGGAAATATGACTATATTATGATTTCAGGATGACATATGGCAAGCATTGACAGCAGGCGCAGGGCCGGCGCGGCCCGGCGCAGGAAGAGACAACTGAAAAACATATTGGCGGCGTCGCTGTGCCTGTTGGCGCTGCTGGGCTGCGGCACCTTCTGGGCTCTGTCGGCGCTGACGCCGAAGGCCCGGCCCGCCGCGCCGCAGGTGGAGGTCGCGGCCCCGCCGATTCAGGCCGACTACAGCGCCCTGAACGAGCCGCTGGCGGACATCCCCCGGCCCACGCCGCGCCCCACGCCCGCGCCCACGCAAGCCCCCGCGACTGCGCCCGCGATCACCCAGGCCCCCGCCACCGCCGAACCCACTGCCGAACCCACCCCCTCGCTGGAGCCGGCGCCGGATGTGGAGCAGAAGCCGGTGGACGACCTGGCAAACGCCGTGTATCACCAGCCCGCCGTCGCCGGGGTGGAATACTCCGATCCGGCCCGGAACAAGCTGCTGCGTGGTACCCGCGTGATCGACGATTCCTCCGCCATCTTCACCGCCGACACCGATATCTATATGGGTTCTTCCAGCGAATACACGGTGCTGGAGGGCGTGACCACCTTCCGCGGCAGCAATTACCGCGACGGCGGCGCATACGGCCAGATTCCCGATTCCCCCTCCCATATGCTGATCGCCTGGCAGAAGCGCATTCACGGGCTGGACGAGTGGTCCGGCGTGGGCTGGACGGGCCAGGCCAGCGTGGTGCGCTGGCCGGCGGATCTGCGCGCGCAGATGAACATCGCCCGCGCCAAGAAGAACAAGGACGGCCTGACGGAGGTCATCTATGCCACGCTGGACGGCCACATCTACTTCCTGGATCTGGCCGACGGCGAGGAGACCCGAAAGGCCATCAACATCGGCGCGCCCATCAAGGGCAGCCTGGCCATCGACCCCCGGGGGGTACCGCTGTTGTACTGCGGCCAGGGCATCTATGACGTGGGCGGCAAGCGCGTGGCCTGCGGCACCCGCGTGTGGAGCCTGATCGACCAGAGCCTGCTGTACTTCATCGACGGCAAGGACCCCTACGCCCACCGCAAGTGGCAGGCGTTCGACTGCTCGCCGCTGGTGGATTCCGCCACGGACACGCTGATCACCGCCGGTGAAAACGGCGTGCTCTACAAGGTGAAGCTGAACACCGAACAGCGCGCCGGCTCGGTTTCCATCGACCCGACGATCACCCGCTACACCTACGAGCAGACCGCCGACGGCAAGCTGGGCACCGAGAACTCCATCGCCGTCTACAACAATTACGTCTACTTCGCCACGAACATCGGCATCATCCAGTGCGTGGACCTGAACACCATGAGCCTGGTGTGGAGCTTCAACGCCAAGGACGACATCGACGCCTCGCTGGTCATCGAGCCGGAGAGCGACGGCCTGGTGGCCCTGTACGCCACCAACGAGCTGGACAAGCGCGGCCACAACGGCACCTGCCAGATGTTCAAGCTGAACGCGCTGACCGGCGAGCTGCTCTGGAAGCGGGATTCCGACCCCATCCACCAGAACGACGACAACGGCGGCGGC
>CAMVBO010000323.1 GCA_947165745.1 uncultured Clostridia bacterium
GAGTAGGTGTGTATGAGGTGAAAGCGTCGCTGAGCCGGAAGAGATTAAAGATGGAACGCTTATAGATGCAATACGGTCTGTTTTTGTCTCCGTCGTCAATGACATCAAGACCATGAGCTTTACGGACTTCCTGGACATCATCATTGTGGCCTACCTGATTTACAAGGTGATCGGCTTCGTTCGGAAGACCAATTCCTATAATCTGGCCAAGGGCATCGTCTTTCTCCTGATCGCGCTGTGGCTGTCCTATGTGCTGAATCTGACGATGATCAACTTCCTGCTGCGGCGTACCGTGGAGCTGGGACTGATCGCCCTGGTGGTGCTGTTCCAGCCGGAGCTGCGCCGCCTGCTGGAACGGATGGGACGGGGCTTCTCCTCCCGAAGGGCTCTGTCAACCCCCGTGATGGAGGACGCCATCTCCCAGATGGTGGTGGCCTGCACGGACATGTCCGCTTCCCATACCGGCGCCCTGGTGATTTTCGAGCGGAAGGATCAGCTCAACAGCGTCATGGCCACCGGTACCGTGATCAATTCGGACGTGTCGGCGGAGCTTATCAAGAACCTGTTTTACAATAAGGCGCCCCTGCATGACGGCGCCGTGGTTGTGCGGGAGGGCAGAATCGCGGCCGCCGGCTGTGTTCTGCCCCTGACCCAGAGCACCAATCTCAGCAAGGAGCTGGGGATGCGCCATCGCGCCGGCATCGGACTCAGCGAACAGTCTGACGCGGTGGTGGTGATCGTCTCGGAAGAGACCGGTGCCATCTCTGTTGCGGTGGAGGGGATGCTTAAGCGGCATCTGAGCGCCTCCTCGCTGGACAGGCTGCTGCACAGCGAGCTGATCCGTGAAGAGGAAAATCAATCCCGCGTCAGCAAGGTTCTGCGGAATCTGCAGAACAACTTCAGAGGGAAGAGAAATGAAAAAAATGAAAAAAATAACTGATGGCAAGCTGTTCTGGCTGATTATCTCTTTCCTGATCTCCTTCTCCGTGTGGGTGTATATTACCACCGTGGAAACCAAGTCCGACACCAAGGTGCTCCGCAATGTGCAGGTCGTGCTGGTTGGGGAGGACGCGCTTCTGGACAATTACGATCTTGTTGTTACGGGGCTTGACACGACCAACGTATCCATTACAGTCAGCGGCCCCCGCTGGATCGTGAACGGGCTGGATTCCTCTGACGTGATTGCCCAGGTGGATGTGAGCAGGCTCTCCATGCCAAGCTATACCCCCGCAAACTCCGCAACGCTTCCCTATAACATCGTTTTTCCCTCCGGCGTGGACACCAGAAATCTGACCATTGAGCGGAAATCACAGGAGTCCGTGATCGTTGAGGTCTCAAAGATGGATGAGATCACCGTTCCGGTGGGCGGAAATTTCCTGGGCGAGGTCAGCGAGGAATACCGCAAGGACACGCCGATCTTTGATCCGGCTGTGATCACGGTCAGAGGCCCGAAAAAGTATCTGGTCAATGTGGATCACGCCTATGTGGAGTACGGCGAGGCAGGCATGGTCTATTCCGGAACCTTTACGGATGGGAACGCCCGTGTGGTTCTGATGGATTCCAGCAACAAGCCCTGTGAGAACACCGAGTATCTGTCTCTTTCCGCAGATACCGTTTCGGTTACCCTCCCTGTGCTGGCGCAGAAGGTCGTGCCCATCGCCATCACGCCCCAGTATAGCTCCGGCGCCACGGAGGAGAATACCCGCATCACCTATGAGCCGGAGACGCTGAAGCTGGCGGGGGACTCCGCCGTGCTGGATGAGATCAATCAGATCCAGCTGGACATCGTGGATATGAGCACCTTCGGCACCTCCACGACCTTGAAGTATACCATCCGCCTGCCTAACGGGATCCGGAACATCTCCGGCATCACGGAGGCCACCGTCACCATTGAGATCCAGGGTGTTGAGACCAAGATGTTTGAGGTGGACCAGTTTGTGTGGACAGGCGTTCGGGACGATGTGGAAGTTGTGGTGGAGACGGAAAAGCTGCCTGTGCTGCTGCGGGGGCCGTCCAAGTTTCTGAACAATCTGACTCCCAACAATATCCGCGTGGAGGCGGATCTGTCGGAGCTGATGGACACCATGGGCAACCATACCGTGGAGGTCAAGGTCTCCGTTCCCGGCAATAACAAGATCGGGCCGGTCAGGATCGACGGGGAGCCTACCTACACCGTGTATATCCAGTTGAAGCAGAAAGAGGCGAATTCATGACCCAGGACGCTGTTGTCATAAAACTCCTCCCCAACGATATGGCGGAGGTCTCAGTCACGCGGGGCACGGCCTGCGGTGGCAACTGCGGCAGCTGCGAAAGCTGCAAATTCCAGAAAGAAATGCGCACCGAGGCCAGAAATCTCATCGAGGCCAAGCCCGGGCAGAAGGTCGTCATCGAGAGCAAGAGCTCCCAGATTTACGGCGCGGCGCTGCTGGCCTACGGAATGCCGCTGCTGTTTTTCCTGCTGGGCTATGCTCTGGGCGCCCTGCTGGGGCTCACGGAGGGGCTTCGCATCCTGCTGAGCTTTGCCGCCCTGGCGCTGAGCGCCTGGGTGCTGGTACTGACCCAGCGCAGAAAGAGCGAAAAGAAAAAAATCACCTTCGATATCATTGCATAGGAAGGAACAGAAGCCATGATCAAGAGTATGACCGGCTACGGCAGCGCCAAGGGCACCGTAGACGGGTTGGAGATCACCGTTGAGCTCAAGAGCGTCAACAACCGCTATCTGGACGCCGCTGTGCGCCTGCCGCGGAACTTCCTCTTCGCGGAGGAGCTGATCAAAGCCCGGGTGCAGTCCCACATCAGCCGGGGCAAGGTGGACGTGTTTGTGAGCGTGGATTCCTCCCAGGCGGGGGACATGACCGTGAAGGTCAACGAGGGATTGCTGAAGGGCTATATGGACGCCATCTCCCACATCGCGGAGGAGTACGGCCTGGCCAGGGATATGACCGCCATGAGCGTGAGCCGCTTCCCCGACGTGCTGACGGTGGAGAAGCGGGAGCTGGACGCGGAGGCCATCGGCGCCGGCATCGGGGAGATCGCGGAGCGCGCCCTGCAGGACTTTGACGCCATGCGCCTGCGGGAGGGCGAAAAGCTGCGGGACGATGTGCTGTCCCGCCTGGAGACCATTGAGCGCCTGGTGGAGACGGTGGAGGAAAAAGCGCCGGAGACGGTTGCGGAGTAGCGCCGACGCCTGGATCAGAAGATGGCCGAGGTGCTGGGCACCGCGGGGATCGACGAGAGCCGGATCCTGGCGGAGGCCGCCCTGTTT
>CAMVBO010000324.1 GCA_947165745.1 uncultured Clostridia bacterium
ATCGAAGCGGGGCTCGACACCCTGAATGTGATGGCCCATGAAGTGCTGGGGCTTCTGATGAAGGAAGCCGACACCGTGCCGGAGGAAATCAAGGCGCTGGTGCAGGCCCGCGTGGACGCCAAGAAGGCCAAGGATTTTGCCGAGGCTGACCGCATCCGCGCGGAGGTGCTGGAGAAGGGCTACATCATCGAGGATACCCCCAAGGGGCCGAAGGTAAAGAAGGCCTGACGGAGTTTTTACGCACGCGGGGCAGCAATGCCCCGCTTTTGTTGGCCAATTATCGTTCTTCCTTCGCAAAATTGCGACATAAATCGCATGTTATCTTGACATTTTCATGGCGTAGTCCTATAATACAAGAAGGATGAATCGCGAAGACGCAGTGCTTCGCTTATAAGGGGGATTTGGAATGGGCATTGCAAAGGTATTGAAGCGATGGACGGTTCTGGCGCTGGTCGTGGCGCTTCTTGCCGGCCTGCCCTCCGCGGCTCTGGCCGCCACCAACTACTATTGCACGGGTAACCGCGTCAACCTGCGTGAAGGCCCCAGCAGCAGCTATGCAAGCCTGGCAAAGCTGAGCAAGGGCGCTGTGGTCTCCTATGTGTCCCAGTCCAACGGCTGGTACAAGGTGAAGTACTACAAGCAGAAGACCGGTTCTGTAATCACCGGCTATGTGTACCGCAAGTACCTGGCCGCGTTGACTTCCTCCACCAAGAGCGGTGGAAAATCCTCGATCTCGGTGTCCAACACCTACAAGACCACTGTCGGGCTTCGGGTGCGCTCAAAGCCCTCCGTTGAGAAGGGATATGTGCGCACAAAGCTGAAGAAAGGCTCGAAGGTGAGCATCATCAAGCAGAAGGGAAGCTGGGTCTATGTCACCTACAAGGGCGGCTCAGGCTGGGTTTCCGCCAAGTATCTGAAAAAAGCATAGAGCATGACAAAAGCCCCGGAAGCAAACGCTTCCGGGGCTTTTCTTTTGACCATCTGTCGCGATGCACGGCGCTATTCCTTCACCAACTCCATCACCACGTCGTCCATCACCACCACGGCATAGGGCTGACCCCGGCCGGAGCGCGGCTCGATCGCCACGTCCTCGGTGTTGAAGGTGGTGCGGGTGCCGTTCTTCTGGACGATGGAGAAGTTATAGGCTTCCCGCACATCCAGCGCACCGGCCAGGTAGTTGCCGTTGGCGCCATTCTTCAGGAAGTTGAAGGCCTTGACGCCCTTGCCGCCCCTCGCCTGACGCTCGAAATCGAACAGGAAGCAGCGCTTCAGATAACCCATGTCTGAGGCCAGTATGACCTCGCCCTCGCTGTTGTGAACGAAGCAGAAGGCGATCTCGTCGTCAGCGGCCAGCGACATGGCCTTGACGCCCGCGGCGGTGCGGCCAATCAGGGACACATCCTCCACGGCGAAGTGGATTGCCATGCCGCCCTTGGTGAGCAGCAGCACGCTCGCGCAGCCCTCCGGTCGCTTCACGTCCAGCAAGCGATCGCCGTTTTTGAGATTCAGACAGGCGAACTTTGCCTTGCGAACGTTGTATTCCTCCAGCGCCGTGCGCTTGATGAGGCCCTTGCGGGTCACGAACATCAGCTCGCCGGACCAGTCGCCAGCGTCGATCAGCGCCACCAGGCTCTCGTCATTCTCCAGTCCCGCCAGCACGCCGCCCAGGGGCAGGCCGCGCTCCTTGGCGCGGGCGGCCTCAGTCACCTTGTCGGCCAGCAGGCTGTAGCAGTTACCCATGTCCGTGAAGAACAGCAGCTTTTCGTCAGTCATGGTGCGTATGGCCTGGCGCGGCGGGTCAGTGAACTCACCGGCGGCGACGGCCTTGTCGAAGGCCTTGGGGGCCATGCGCTTCACGAAGCCCGCCTGGGTGAGGATCACCACGGTCTCGTCGGCCGCGGGCTTTTCGTCCTCGATCACGATTTCCTCGAAGGAGTCCACCAGCTGGGTACGGCGCTCGTCGGCGAACTTCGCGCGCACCTCCCCCAGTTCTTTTTTGATCACGCCCATCAGCTTGCGCTCGCTGCCCAGGATAGCCTTCAAATTGGCGATCAGCTTTTCAAGCTCCGCATACTCGTTTTTAAGGGAAAGCACCTCCAGGTTGGTCAGCCGCTGCAGCCGCATGTCCAGTATGGCCTGGGCCTGGATCTGCGTGAGGGCAAAGCGCTCCATCAACTTGTCCCTGGCTTCCTTGGGGGTCTTGCTGCCGCGAATCAGCCGGATGACCTCGTCCAGGTTGTCCACGGCGATGATCAGGCCCTCCAGAATGTGGGCGCGGGCCTCGGCCTGCTGCAGGTCATACTTCGTGCGGCGCGTCACCACATCCTTCTGGTGGTTGATGTAGTAGCCGATCATCTCCTTGATGCCCATCTGCCGGGGCTTGCCGTCGGCGATGGCCACCATGTTCACGCCGAAAGTGACCTGGAAATCGGTGTACTTATACAGCGCGTTCAGGATCTTGTCCGGGTCGGCGTCCTTGCGGACCTCTACCACGGCGCGCATGCCCATGCGGTCGGACTCATCGCGGATGTCGTAGATGCCGGAGAAGACGCCCTTCTTCTCCTCGCTGACGCGCAGCACCTTTTCCAGCATCGCCGCCTTGTTCACCTGATAGGGCACCTCGTCCACCACGATCAGCTTGCGGCCGGCCGTGCCGTCTTCGATGTGTACCTTTGCGCGCACCTTCAGCTTGCCCCGGCCCGTCTCATAGGCCTGGGTCAGCTCTTCATCCCTGGCCAGCACGCCCCCTGTGGGAAAATCCGGAGCGGGCATGATCTGCATCAGCTCTTCGGTGGTGATCTTCGGCTTGTCGATCTGAGCGATGGTGGCATCGATGGCCTCCCCCAGGTTGTGGGGCGGAATGGACGTGGCCAGGCCCACGGCGATGCCGTTGGCGCCGTTCACCAGCAGGTTCGGGAAGCGGGCGGGCAGCAGGTCCGGCTCCTTCTGGGTGTCGTCGAAGTTCAGGTGGAAGCCCACCGTGTCCTTCTCGATGTCCCGCAGCATGGCCATGGCGGCCTCGGTCATGCGGGCCTCGGTGTAACGCATGGCGGCGGGGCTGTCGCCGTCGATGGAGCCGAAGTTGCCGTGGCCGTCCACCAGCATGGCGCGCATCACGAAAGGCTGGGCCATGCGGGCCAGCGCGTCATAGACGGAGCTGTCGCCGTGGGGATGGTATTTGCCCAGGCAGTCGCCCACGATGCGGGCGCACTTGCGGTGGGGCTTGTCGGGGGTGTTGCCCAGCTCGTGCAT
>CAMVBO010000325.1 GCA_947165745.1 uncultured Clostridia bacterium
ATGTCCGCGCCCCGCTTCAGCCACTGGCCGATCTGGCCCGCCCGGAATCTGCTCTCGCCCAGGTCCTCCACCACGAAGCGGGTCAGCTCTTCCGGGGTCAGGCCAAGGAGTTCAATCTTGTCCATGTGGGTGTCCTTTCATATGGGAGGGCGGTTCTTTCGCCCTTGCAGCGAGAGGAAATGCTTTCCTTCGGGGAAGGGCGATCCGCAGGGACGCCAGAGGTCATTCCCCTACTCCCTACTCCCTACTCCCTTATCCCTGTTTCCGCCTCATCCTCGCGATGAAGAAGCCCTCCAGGCCGTCCCGGTCTGGCAGGATTTGCAGCATACCGCCGTTCAGCCGGGGCTCGAGCGCCTCCGGCAGCCAGCCGTCGCCGGTGTCCGGGGCGAACTCCGGGTGTCTGGCCAGGAACGCGCGCGCCTGGTTTTCGTTCTCCTCCGGCAGGATGGTACAGGTGGCGTAGACCAGCAGCCCGCCGGGCCGTACGGCTCCCGCGCAGGCCTCCAGGATATCCCGCTGGATGGGTGGCAGGGCCGCGAGGCTCTCCTCCGTCTGGCGGTACTTGATGTCCGGCTTGTCGGCGATCACGCCCAGGCCGGAGCAGGGCGCGTCCACCAGCACGGCGTCCATGGAGAGCGCCATGCTCTCCGGCAGCCGCCTTGCGTCCCGCTCGGCGGGGCGCACGTTTTCAAGCCCCAGCCGCCGGGCCGCCGCGCGAATCAGCTCCACGCGGTGGGCGTGCACGTCCCAGGCGTGCACCCGCCCGGAAGTGCCCATCTTCTCCGCCAGCAGGCAGCTCTTGCCCCCCGGCGCGGCGCAGGCGTCCAGGATCTGCATGCCGGGCTTCGGCGCCACGGCCAGCGCCGCCAGCATGGCGCTCTGGCCCTGGATGGAGAATATGCCCTGGCGATAGCCGTCCGTGGCCGCCAGGTTCCCCGCGTCCTCGATCACATAAGCCCCGGGCACGACGCCATGGCGCCACTTCAATTCCTGTCCGTCCAGCCACTTTTCAAAGGCGGGTGCGTCCATGCGGGTGAAATTCGGCCGCACGGTCTGCTCCCGATGGGCTGGGGTCCAGCCCGCAATGGCGGCGGCCCCGTCAAGCCCGTAGGCGTCGATCAGCCGCTTCGCCGCGGGTCTTGCGATGGAATACTTCACGGAAAGCCACGCCAGCGGGTCGGCTTCCCGGTCCGGCAGGGCCAGTTCCCCGGCGTCCCTGGCGCGAATCAGGTTGCGCAGCACGCCGTTCACCAGCCCCGCAAAGCCCTCGCGACGGGCGGCACGCACCTGCTTGACGGCCTCATCCACCGCCGCGTGGTCCGGCACGCGGTCCATGAACAGCAGCTGGGCCGCCGCGATGTGCAGTATGTCGTTCACGACGGGCTCCGGCTTGCTTTCCAGGAACCGGGAGAGCATGTACTCCAGGTACAGCCGGTTTTCCACCGCGCTGTAGAACAGCCCCGCCGCCAGCCTGCGGTCGTCCGGCTTCAGGCGGGCTTCCTCCAGACGGCGGTCCAGCGCCTGGGCGGCAAAGGCGTCGCCCCGGGCCACGTCCTCAAGCGCCCGCAGCGCCGCGTCGCGGGCAGTAAGGCGGGGTCCGGGCCGGTTTTGCCTTCCCGACCGGGTCGGAAGCGCGTTCTTGACGCTTCTTTGGAGCGCCCTATCGGTGTTTCTCGCCACTTCCCCGCTGCGGCGGGGAAGCTTTTGGGGATGTACTTCAGCGGCGCCCCTGCGGGCATGCCTGTCCCCTGTATTCCTGTTCCCTTGATCCTTCTGATTCACGATTCCTACTCCCTGCTCCCCAATACCGTTCCGACCTCGATCCTCTTGCCCATCAGATAGGTCTTCGCGGCCATGCGCTTGCCGCCGGGGGCCTGCATCTCGAGGATCTCCAGCGCGCCTTCGCCGCACTTCACCGCCAGACCCTCCTTGGGGCCGGAGGCGATCACCGTGCCGGCGGGGGCATCGGAATCCGTCTGCACCGCTCTGGCCAGATACAGCTTCAGCCGTCCGTCGTCCAGGTCGGTGTACGCGCAGGGCCAGGGATTGAGCCCCCGCACCCGGCAGGCAATCCGCGCCGCGTCCATGGTCCAGTCCACCTCGCCCATCTCCTTTTTCAGCATGGGCTGATAGCTGGCCTGTTCCGCGTCCTGGGGCGTGGGCCGGATTTTGCCCTCCAGATAGTCCGGCAGGGTCTCCTTCAGCAGCTTCGCGCCCAGTTCAGACAGCCGCGCGGTCAGCTCCCCGGCGGTCTCCAGCTCGCCGATGGGGGTGGACGCGCTGCGCAGCATATCGCCGGTGTCGATGCCCGCATCCGTGCACATAAGGGTCACGCCGGAGGCGGTCTCACCCATCAGGATGCACCAGTTGATAGGGGCCGATCCGCGATACTTCGGCAGCAGCGACGCGTGGACGTTCACCGTGCCGTGGACGGGGATGTCCAGCAGCTCCTGGGTCAGAATCTGGCCGAAGGCGGCGGTCACGCACACGTCCGGAGCCAGTTCCCGCATCTTCTCAACGCCCTCGGGGCGGCGGATGCGCTCGAACTGATAGACCGGCAGGCCCACTTCCACGGCATACTGCTTCACCGGGCAGGCCGTCAATTTGTTGCCCCGGCCCGCCGGGCGGTCCGGCTGGGTGACAACGCCCACGATGTCATAGCGCCCGTCCTCCGCCAGCGCCTTCAGAGAGGGCACGGCGAAGTCCGGAGTGCCCATGAAAACGACTCTATACTTGCTCATATCGCTGTGGTTTGAGCGAAATTTGGAATGAGGAATAGGAATGGTCGTGGAAATCCTCCGGATTTCTTTGATTCAATCAAATCCGCAAGGATTTGTACATCAATTCCTCATTTCTCATTCCTCATCCCTCTTTTTCCTCCTCAATCTTGTCCGTCACGTCCTCGATCATCTTATCCACGTACAGCACACCGTCCAGGTGATCCAGCTCGTGGCACAGGCACACGGCCAGCAGGCCCTCGCCCTCCACCTCGATGTGGTTGCCCTTGCGGTCCTGGGCGTGCACGCGCACCTTCTCCGGGCGCTTCACGGTGCCCCGGCGTCCGGGCACGGACAGGCAGCCCTCGGTGCTGATGGCCTCGCCCTCGCTCCAGAGGATCTCCGGGTTCACCAGCTCGATCAGGCCCTCGCCCACGTCGATCACCACGACCCGCTTCAGCACGCCCACCTGGGGCGCGGCCAGGCCCACGCCGTCGGCCTCGTACATGGTGTCGGCCATGTCGTCCA
>CAMVBO010000326.1 GCA_947165745.1 uncultured Clostridia bacterium
ATAGTCCTGGACAATCGCATATCCTCTGGACAGGTGGACGCCCGGTCGTTTCCGTTACGAAGGATGGAGACGCCGGGCGTTTTTATTTGAAAACAACCTGCCTGGAGGATGGAATGAAAAGACTTCTCTTGCTGTCGCTTGTGATGATGGTGTTTCTCGGCGCCGCCCGCGCTTCCGAGCCGTTTACCGTGGCGGCAAAGGGCGCCGCGTTGATCGACGGGGCGTCCGGCCGGGTGCTGTTCGGCCAGAACGAGGATGCCATGTACCCAATGGCCTCCACCACCAAGGTGATGACTACGCTGCTGGCGCTGGAAAACAGCGAGATGGACGAGCAGGTCACCGCCGGGAAGAACGCCTATGGCGTGACGGGAACATCGCTGTACCTGTCCGAGGGCGAGACGCTTTCCATGGAACACATGCTCTACGGGTTGATGCTGCGCAGCGGCAACGACGCCGCGGTGGCCGTGGCCGAACACATCGCTGGAAGCGTCTCCGCCTTCGCGGACATGATGAACGACAAGGCCAAGGCGCTGGGCATCGACGCCCACTTCGTCAATCCCCACGGGTTGGACGCGGACGGGCACGAGATCTCCGCGCTGGGTCTGGCGCTGCTCTTTCGGGAGGCCATGAAAAGCGAGAGTTTCCGAACCATCACCGGCACCCAGCGCAAGGTGATCCCCTGGGTGGGCAACGAATACAGCCGGGTGCTGGAAAACAAAAACAAGCTGCTCAAGACCTATGAAGGTGCCACAGGCGGCAAGACGGGGTTTACCAACAAGGCGGGCCGATGCCTGGTGTTCAGCGCAAAGCGGGACGGCATGGAGCTGATCGGCGCGGTGCTGAACTGCCCCACCTGGTTTGACACAGCCACGCAGCTTCTGGATTGGGGCTTTGAGAATTTCCGACCGGAGAACGCCCTGGCCGAGGGTGAAAAGGTGGCCGCCCTGCGCGTGCGGGGCGGCGTGAAGGAGACGGTGGACGTGGTGGCGGACACGCCGCTGCATACGGCGGTGCCTGTGGGCTCGCCGTCCGGGGCGGACATCCAGCTGCCGGATTCGGTCAATGCCCCGGTGTACGCCGGGGAGATCCTGGGCGAGGCGTTCATCAAAGTCCGGCGGCAGACGCTGGCCCGTTGCGATCTGGTGGCCGCCGGGGACGTGGAAAAGCGCGACCTGGCGCAATCCATCAGGCGGCTCATTCGGCTGTGGCTTTTGCAGTTTCAGCCGTGACCCATGTGCGGATCGCCCTGCCGTTCAGGTCCGCGAGCTTCACTTCGTCATCTGAGATCAACAGGAGCCGATCTTCGCCAAGAGCGCGAATGTCCCGATAATCAGCGTTCAAAAGCTCCGCGCCGCTTTCATCCAACAGGCCAAGGCGCAGACTGTCGTAGTCCCAGGAGGTCTGGATCCGGCCCAGCTCCGCGCTGTAATACGTCGCGCCTCTCATTTTCGCAAAGGCGTACCGTCCGCCGATCAACGGCAGGATGTGCTGATACCGCCCCGAGGACGCCGAGCCGTCCGGATTCATCAGCCAGGCGCGCGTCTCGCCCCACTCGCCCTCCCAGGCGATCAGCTGGCCGTTCAAACCGGCGGCGCAGCCAAAGCCAGGGGCGTATTCGCCGATGACCGCGCCGGTTTCGTCATAGAGGCGCGCGTTTTCGCCATCCCGCACCAGCAGTCGGCTGCCCGCGACCAACGCTTCCAGGTTTTCCCCGTCGACGGAGTATATAATCGTTTTGCCATCGGCGGAGAACACATCCACGCCGGAGGCGTCCAGCGCCGCGATGATGCCGTCGCCGCGTTCCACCCAGTCGTATACGGCTGGAATGACCGCGTCGCCGTTCACGTCGATCAAGCCGGTGCCGCTCTCCGCCGTCGCTACGGCCAGGCCATTTTCAAATGAAGGGGCCAGCCCAAGCCACTTCATGGGAACAGCGGGATTGCCGACGGCGTCCACCGCGCCGGCACGACCGTTCACAGCCACACGCGCGCGGCCGGATTCCATTGGGGCGAGGCCGCTGTCCGTATAGACGCCGGTGGGCGTCACCCAGCCGAAGACGTCGACGCGCAAGATCTCGTCCGGCGTCTCGTCCAGAGGGTCGCTGTTCAGCGCCAGGAATCCGCCCGCGCCGGCGTAGATCAGCTGTGTCCATTCGGCGGGCAGGATGACCGATCCGGTCTCATCCATCGCGCCGTACAAGCCGCCCTGGCGGTAGATCAGGCAGTCTCCCGCGTCTTGGGCCATGGCAAATTCCACATCGCCGACAGGGAGGCCCTGCGCGTCATAGAGCCGGTAATCGCCTTTGCTTCCCGCGGCATAGAGCGCGCCCTGGCGCACGGGGAAGGCGTCCTCAAAGCCCTCCAGCAGGGTCTGTCCGTCCTCGTCCACCAGGCAGGCGACGCCGCTTACGCAGACGCAGACAGGCCCATCGGCCCTTGCCGCGCCCAGCAGCGCCAGCACCATGACCAGCATCATCCCGGCAAATCCGCGCACGGCCCGTCGCCCCCCTTTCACAGCCATCATCTTACCACGCGAAGGTAAAATGTTGGTTTATTTGCTTCGATCTATAGACAAAATCGGTAAAAGATGCTATAATACACAAATGTCGGCGGGAACAGTTCTCCGCTCGCGTTGAAGGTTGCGCCAGTAGCTCAGTTGGATAGAGCAACGGCCTTCTAAGCCGTGGGTCAGGGGTTCGAATCCCTTCTGGCGCGCCAGTTCTATGGTGGGTATAGCTCAGTTGGTCAGAGTGCCAGGTTGTGGCCCTGGAGGTCGTGGGTTCGAGCCCCACTACCCACCCCATTTTCATTTAATTGGTGCGGCGCTCTAATGGGGCGTAGCCAAGCGGTAAGGCACGGGACTTTGACTCCCGCATTCGCAGGTTCGACCCCTGCCGCCCCAGCCAATGCGACCCATTAGCTCAGTCGGTAGAGCACCTGACTTTTAATCAGGGTGTCTGGAGTTCGAATCTCCAATGGGTCACCAAACCCACCGGATCTTCCCGGCTCGGAAGAGCCGGTGTTTTTTATTTATTTTTGGTTTATTCTCATCCCGTACGACCTGGATCGGGCTGAACGCCCGGTCAGTGTGCTTGTTTTGTGACAATTCACATGGTATACTGGGTTCACCAGATGCAAGGGATGACATTTCAATGAGCAACAAGAGCGACGAACGCGATGATCTTGAAGTGGTAGAGTTGGACAGCGAACAGATGGAAGGCGTCACGGGCGGCTGGGAATTCGAAC
>CAMVBO010000327.1 GCA_947165745.1 uncultured Clostridia bacterium
CAGGCTGTCGATCATGTTGAAGATGCCCCGGATGAAGGGCAGCTTGAAGATCTTCGCCCGGTTGGCGCCCTTGGTGGGATACTCTTCCAGGATGATCTCCTTGGTCTTATCGTTGCGCACCGCCATGGCCGTCTTCTGCGGGCCCCGCATCATGATGCCCTCGATCAGGGCCTGGCCGCCGATGCTCGTCTTTTTCGCTTGCATGGGTATCTTCCTTTCCGCGGCGGACGCGCCGCCACACCAATCCTATTTTATTATACACGGCAATCGTCTGTTGTCAAATGCATTATAGGTGAAGAATATTGACTGATTATAAACAACTAACCGCAAAAGAGGCGCAATGGCGGTCAGCGGGCGCTTCCTTCCCCATTGCCGCGGCCCGTCGCGCGTGCTATAATGCCAATACAACACAACGCGAGGCGATGCCCATGCTGCAGCTGATACCCGCCACGGCCGACGACCGGGCCCTGCTGTTCAACATCAACCAGAAGTACCTGTATGAGATGACGGCCTTCTACGACGATCCCATGGACGGAGCGGGCAACTATCACTACGGCCACTTTGACGAATACTTCACCGATCCCAGGCGGCTGGCGCTGTTGATCTACGCGGACGGCCGGCTGGCGGGCTTTGCCATGCTTTGCCCCTATTCCAACCTCGTCACGGCCCCCGACCAAAGTTTGGCCCCCGACCAAGGCTTGGCCCCCGACCAGAGCCTGGCCCCCGACCACGTGATGGCGGAATTCACCATCTTCCCCCGGTTCCGCCGGAGAGGGCTGGCGTTGGAGGCCGCGCGACAGATCCTGAAGGCGTATCCCGGGCGCTGGGAGATCAAATACAACGAGAAAAACGCCCCGGCGAAGGCGCTGTGGAACCAGGTGGCCGCGCCTTACGCGCCCGCAAGGTATTCCCTGAACGACGAGGAGACGGTATTGTCCTTCTCCACGGAGGCCGGGTGAAGCCCCGCGCTCGGTCCTTTCCGGTTGCCTGTGGCCGGGAATTCTGCTATACTGTTTTCAACTGAAATCACAAACGAGGAGGAACCTGCCATGCCCAGTCGCATTGTGGATTGGAAGACCATCACCGATTTTGTCACCGAGGTGTTTGTGAAATACGGCGTGCCGGAGGCGGACGCCGCGATTTGCGCGGACGTGCTGCTGGAAAGCGACCGCCGGGGCATCGAGAGCCACGGCGTAAACCGGTTCAAGCCCATGTATCTGGACCGCATCAAGAGCGGCGTGCAGAAGGCCGTCACCCAATATGAGATCATCAAGGAGACGCCCACCACCGCCGTGGTGGACGGCCACGACGGCATGGGCCAGGTCATCGGCCACCGGTCCATGGCGCTGGCCATCCAAAAGGCCAAGGCATACGGCATGGGCATGGTCGTGGCCCGAAATTCCTGCCATTACGGCATCGCCGGGTACTACACCTCCATGGCCACCAAGGCCGGCTGCATCGGCATGACCGGCACCAACGCCCGGCCGTCCGTCGCGCCCACCTGGGGCGTGGAGGGCATGTTCGGCACCAACCCCTTCACCCTGGGCGTGCCCACCGACGAGCCCTTTGACTTCAACTTCGACTGCGCCACCTCCATCACCCAGAACGGCAAGTTCGAGTACTACGAGCGCATCGGCCATGACGTGATCCCCGGCACCGTGATCGGCGACGACGGCGAGCTGGTCACCGGCGGCGGCGGGCAGGCGTTGAAGCGCATCCGGCAGGGCACCGCCGCGCTGGTCACGGTGGGCGGCGTCGGCGAGGCGCTGGGCGGCTACAAGGGCTACGGCTTCGCCATGTTCGTGGAGTTCCTGTCCTCCGTCCTCTCCGACGGCTTTTTCGGCAAGGCCCTCAACGGCGTGGACGAGAACGGCCAGAAGTGTGCGCCGCGCCTTGGCCACTTCTTCATCGCCATCGACACCGACCACTTCCTGGGCGAAGCGCTGTGCCGCAAGAAGGCCGGCGACATCATCCGCCAGGTTCGCGCCAGCCGCAGGATGCCCGGCGCCGAGCGCATCTTCACCGCCGGCGAGAAGGAATACGAGATCCGACTGGCCCGCGCGGACGGCGTGCCGATCAATGAATCCGTGCAGGGCGAGCTGAACATTGTTCGCCACGAGGCCGGCCTGGACGGCAAGTACACGTTCCCGTGGGATCAGGAGGCCTGAGGCCAACTGCTGCCGCGCTGCCTGGCGACGATTTCCCGGCCCACTGATTCAAGGACGGGAAATCTTTGTAAATAGATGAGGGGACGGTTCCTCCAACCTCTTTTGCGATAAAATGGTTGGAGGAACCGTCCCCTGTTTCACGGCGGCAAACCGGCCTTGTCATCCTGAGCGGAGCCCTGCGACAGCAAGGTACAGTCGAAGGATCTATTTTCGCCCAAAATGATTCACCTCAGCGCGATCTCCACGCACTGGCGTATATCCGAAATCACATATTCCGCGTGGACGCCGGCGGACAGCGCCCTGCCGTCGGGATTGTACCAGCAGGCGTCGATGCCGGCGTTGTTCGCGCCCCGGATGTCGCTGTTTATGCCGTCGCCGATCATCAGCGCCGCGCCCCGGGCGATGCCCAGCCGCTTCAGCGCCCGGTCAAACAGCTTTGGGTTGGGCTTGGCCGCGCCCTCCTCCTGGGAAATCACCATGCCGGAGACCGCGTCCCGGATCGGGGAGAGCGCCAGGCGGCGCTTCTGCACCTGGGTGATGCCGTTGGTGAGGAGCAGCACCGGCTTCACCTTCGCGATGGCGCGCACCACGTCCTCCGCGTGGGGCAGCAGGATGCTCTGCCCGCCCAGCAGCTCGACAAAGCGATCGCCGTCCCGCTGCGGGTCGCGGTCGATGCCATACCTGGCGTAAAACCGACGAAAGCGCTCGGCGCGCAGGGCGTCCTGGGTCAGCTTCCCCTGCTCCAGCTCCGCCCAGCAGGCCAGGTTCTCCGCCTCGTACTGTTCGTAGCGGTCCGGGTGATGGTATCCGATCTCGTCCATCAGGGCGTTCACCGCGTTTCGGTTTCCCGCCTGGAAATCGAACAGGGTGTCGTCGATGTCGAACAGAATGCCGCTGTAGCGCATCACAGTATCTTCCCCAAAAACTCCTTCAGTCTGGCGTTTTCGGGGTGTTCAAACACCTGCTCGGGGGTGCCCTGTTCGATGATGCGGCCGCCGTCCATGAACACCACGCGGTCGCCCACCTCCCGGGCGAAGCCCATCTCGTGGGTGACGACCACCATG
>CAMVBO010000328.1 GCA_947165745.1 uncultured Clostridia bacterium
TGCTGCTGCCCGCCGCGATGGCGGAAACCGTGCGCGTGGGCGCGCTGAAGGGCCCCACCGGCATGGGCATGGTGCAGATGATGAAGGAAAAGGCCGACGACTATCAGTTCACCCTGTGCGCCGCGCCGGACGAGATCGTGCCGCTGCTGGTGAAGGGCGAGCTGGACATCGCCGCCGTGCCCGCCAACCTGGGCTCCGTGCTGTACAACAAGACCGAGGGCGGCGTCCGCGCGCTGGCCATCAACACCCTGGGCGTGCTCTACATCATGGAGCGCGGCGAGGAAATCAACAGCATCGCCGACCTGAAGGGCCGCACGCTGGTCGCCTCCGGCAAGGGCGCGACCCCGGAATACGCGCTGAACTACATCCTGCGCGGCCACGGGCTCGACCCGGAAAAGGACCTGACCATCGAATACAAGTCCGAGCACACCGAGTGCCTGTCGGCCCTGCTGCAGGATCAGAGCCTGGTGGCCATGCTGCCCCAGCCCTTCGCCACCGTGGCCATGAGCAAGGCGGAGGACCTGCGCCCGGCGATGGATCTGACCGAGGCCTGGGACGAATTGCAGGCAGACGCGGAGACCCCCTCCACGCTGATCACCGGCATCGCCGTGGCCCGCGCGGACTTCATCGAACAGAACCCCGAGGCCGTGGCGAAGTTCATGGAAGACTATCGCAACAGCGTGATCTTCGTGCAGCAGAACGAGCACGACGCCGCCCAGCTGATCGGCGAATTCGGCATCGCCGAGGCCGGCCCCGCCGAAAAGGCCCTGCCCTACTGCAACATCACCTTCATCGACGGCGAGGACATGAAGGGGCTGCTCGGCGGCTACCTGGCCGAGCTGTTCAATCAGGACCCCACCGCCGTGGGCGGCGCGGTGCCGGGTGAGGATTTCTATTACTGATGGCAAGGGGGGTCCGCCCCCCTTCCGATTTGCAGGGGCGGCGTTGCGCCGCCCCTGCTGTAATCGAAAACTGCCCGGAGTGCCGGATTGCCACGTCGGTCAGAATTGAAGCATCTGACGATGCCTCATCCTGCCCTCCTCGCAATGACGTGCCCACGGAACCAACGCAGGCGGCGGTCATTGCGGGGAGGTCCATCCCTGGACCGACGTGGCAATCCGGTCCTCAAACCCATTCCCCTTTGCAGGTGATCCCCATGAATAAGATTCCCCCGAAACTCAGGCCCGTCCTGGCGGCGGCGTTCTGGCTGGCGGTTTGGCAGGCGTTGAGCATGGCCGTGGGCCAGCCCATACTGTTGGCCTCCCCGGCGGAGACGCTGGCGCGGCTGTGGGCGCTGATCCAGACGGCGGACTTCTGGCGCTCGCTGCTGTTCACGCTGGGCCACATCCTGGCGGGCTTCGCGCTGGCGTCGCTGGCGGGCATGGCGCTGGCCATGCTGGCCGGGCGGGTGGCGTTTGTTTCGGCGCTGCTCTCGCCGCTGCTCTCCGCCATGCGCTCGGTGCCGGTGGCGTCCTTCGTGATCGCCGCGCTGATTTGGGTGCCCTCCCGGCGGCTCAGCGTACTGATCGCCTTCGTGATCGTGCTGCCGGTGATCTACGCCGGCACGCTGGACGGCATCCGCCAAATCGACCCCCGGCTGAGGGAGATGGCCCGGGTGTTCCGCATGGGCCGCTGGACCCGGTTCAGGACCGTGGACCTGCCCGCCGCGCTGCCCAGCGTGGCCTCGGCGCTGTCGGTGTCCATCGGGGTGGCCTGGAAGAGCGGCGTGGCTGCGGAGGTGATCGGCATCCCCGGCGGGTCGGTGGGCGAAAAGCTGTACAGGGCCAAGGTCTACCTGGCCACCCCGGACCTGTTCGCCTGGACGCTGGCCATCGTGCTGATCAGCGCCGGGTGCGCGCGGCTGTTGAAGCTGGGCCTGAAAGCCATCGGAAAGTCAGGTGAGCGCCTGTGAATCTGGAAGTGAAAAACCTGGTCAAGGCCTACGGCGGCCATGTGGTGCTGAACGGCTTTTCCCACACCTTCCCCGAGGGGCGCATCACCGCCATCGAGGGTCGGTCCGGCTGCGGCAAGACCACGCTGCTTCGGCTCATCGCCGCCCTGGAAAAGCCGGACGGCGGCGCCATCGCCGGCGTGCCCGAGAGCGGGATCGGCATGGTGTTCCAGGAGGACCGGCTGCCCCCGCAGCTGACCGCGCCGGACTGCCTGAAGGCGGTGCTGAAAAAGACGCCGGAGCGGGACGGGCGCGTCAGGGAGGCGCTGACCGCCCTGGGCCTGGGAGACGCCCTGAACCAGCCCGTCCGGGAGTTCAGCGGCGGCATGCGGCGGCGGGTCGCCCTGGCCCGGGCGCTGCTGTTTCCATCGCCGCTGGTGCTGCTGGACGAGCCCTTCAAGGGGCTGGACGCCGCCACCCGACAGGCCGCCGTCGACTTCGCCCGACCCCTGCTGGCGGGGCGCACGGTGCTGCTGGTGACTCACGACCCCGGGGACGCCGAGGCCTTCGACGCGGCGGTGTTGAGGATGGAAGACGGAAAAAATAAGTGAAAAACGGCATTTCGGCCCGCTTCGGCGGGCCTTTTCTTTTGTCTACTTTTCTTAAATATGTGGGATATCTGTGTCTACTTCCGATCATAAATGGTCTATCTTTCAATCATTCCCGGAAATCCGTTCCTTTTCCCGTCGCATTTGTCTAACCCACGGCAAACCAACCCGCCGCCGCCTCCCCCTTCAGCCCCCTCTGCGGGGAGTTGGAAACATCTATTTTAACATGGTTATGCCCCTGTAAGCCTCTGTGTTTTCAGAATTCGATTGATTGTGATTCAACCAAGTTTTGGAAGTGCCGAATCCCGACAAACTATTGAAGTAGCCGTCATAATCCGGGCATATTCGCCCCTTTTCAGAATATCGAATCTATTTTTGCGCCATACCCCCGGAAAATCGTGTCTACTTCTCATTATTCAAGTGTTTTGTGCTCAAATTTCCAGATTATTCCCTATTTTTCGGTCTATCCGGCATCTACGCACCCCTTCAACAATCGTCGCCGCGCCGCGCCGTGCTCCTCCGGCAAAGCCGGCGGCGTTCCCGTCCTCATCCCCCGCCGGAAGGCCTGCCAGGGCGGCGATTTTGCGAAAAATATACGCGCCAGGGACTTGACAATCCCAACAGGCCCATGCTATAATCTTTCTGTTGCTTGTGAGGCACAGCCTCCATCGCCGGGGTGTGGCGCAGTTTGGTAGCGCACGTGCTTTGGGAGCATGGGGCCGCAGGT
>CAMVBO010000329.1 GCA_947165745.1 uncultured Clostridia bacterium
AGAAGGCCTTTGAAATCTACCCGGAAGTAAAGCTGATCGTTGTTGCACACCTCTATGGCACACCTGGAAAAATAGATGAGATCAGAGCGATTGCTGATGCACACGGTGCGCTGATAGTGGAGGATGCAGCGGAATCTTTCGGCTCTACATATAAAGGCGTACAAACCGGTTGTTTCGGAGATCTGAGTATCCTATCGGGGAATGGTAATAACGTCTTTAAGACATAAGGGGATGCTGATGATATCGTGGAGGGCGTGCTGCGTGTGATGCAAGGCGCACCTGAGAAGACCACCGGTGAGGATGGATTGCCGATACCACCTTATGCGGTTTACAACATCGGCGGAGGCACACCGGAGAACCTTCTTGATTACATCCAGACACTCCAAGAAGAGCTTGTTCAGGCTAAGGTACTTCCTGAAGACTATGATTTTGATGCCCACAAGAAACTTGTCCCAATGCAGCCTGGTGACGTGCCAGTGACCTATGCCGATAGCAGGGGCCTTGAAGATGACTATGGCTTCAAGCCAGCAATCGGGATTCGGGAAGGGCTCCGGAAGTTTGCTGAGTGGTATAAAGAGTATTACTGCTGATTGTTTTACCATTGGGGCCATACGGTGCCCGTTTGACTGCATCATCGCAGTCAGGCGTGCGGCGTGAAGCGTCGTCCATGCCGGTTATATGACAGCTTTATGCTCTAAACACCGGTTGCTTCGCTTAAATCCTCCCACAGCTCGTACAGCGCGTCCAGCTTCTGCTGGGCGTCCCTGTGCTCCCGGGCGACGCGGGCGGACTCGGCGGGGTTGGCGTACACCTCGGGCAGGCCCATCCGGGCTTCCAGGTCGGAAATCAGCTGTTCCGTGGCGGCGATGTCGCTCTCGGCCTGCTTCAGCTTCGCGGCCAGCGCCTTGGCGCTCTCCTTTGCCAGCCTGGCCTTGCGCTTTTCCTTGTCCTGCTGGGTCCGGGTGACGCCGCCCAGGGCGGCTTCTTCCTCGCCGGCCTCCAGGATGCGCTTCTTTTCCAGGTAGTCGTCGTAATTGCCCAGGTACTCCACCGCGCCGTCCGGGCTCATTTCGATCACCTTGGTGGCCACCTTGTTGATGAAATAGCGGTCGTGGCTGACGGTGAGAATCGTGCCCTCGAAGTCGTCCAGCGCCGCCTCCAGCACCTCCCGGCTGTCCATGTCCAGGTGGTTTGTCGGCTCGTCCAGCAGCAGCACGTTGTCCTGCTTCAACATCAGCTTCGCCAGCGCCACGCGCCCGCGCTCACCGCCGGAGAGGGTGCCCACGGTCTGGAAAACGTCCTCGCCGGTGAGCAAAAACAGCGCCAGCACGCCCCGGATGCGGTCCGCCTCCAGGCGCGGGAAGTCGTCCCACAGCTCGTCCAGCACCGTCTTTTCCGGGTGCAGCTGCGCCTGCTGCTGGTCGTAGTAGCCCAGGTCGATGTTGCTGCCGAAGGCCACTGTGCCCGCGTCCTGCTGCAGCTGTCCCGCAATGATGTTCAGAAGCGTGGTCTTGCCCACACCGTTGGGCCCGATCACGGCCACTCGATCCCCTGCGCGCAGGTGCAGGTCCAGATGCTCGAACAGCGTCCGGCCCTCAAAGCCCTTTTTCAGGTCCTTCACCATCAGCACGTCGTCGCCGGTGCGCCGCCGGGCGGTGAAGTTGAAGCGGACTTTCTGCTCGCTCATGGGCTTTTCGATACGCTCCAGCTTTTCCAGCCGCTTTTCCCGGCTCTCCGCCGCCTTGATGGATTTTTCCCGGTTGTACATGCGGTATCGGGCGATGATGGCCTCCTGGCGGGCGATTTCCGCCTGTTGCAGCTTGTATTCCTTCAACTGCCGCTCCAGATTGGCCTGGCGCTGCACGGCGAAGCGGTCGTAATTGCCCTGGTACTGGGTCAGCCGCTTCATGGAAAGTTCGGCCATGCAGTCGCAAACGGCGTTCAGGAAATAGCGGTCGTGGCTGATGACCAGCACCGTGCCGCGATACTTCTTGAGCGTCTCCTCCAGCCACTGGGTGGACGCCAGGTCCAGGTGGTTGGTGGGCTCGTCCAGCATCAACAGATCCGGCTGGGTCAGCAGCAGCCGCGCCAGGCACAGCCGGGTCTTCTCGCCGCCGGAGAGCAGGCTCGCGCGCTGGGTCTCCCGGCCCCGGGCGAAGCCCAGGCCCGCCAGCACCCCCTGGATGCGGCTGGGCCACTCGTAGCCCCCGGCGTCCTCGAAGCGGTCCATCAGCTTGGAATAGGCGTGGGACAGCTGCTCGAAGGCGGCGGGGTCCTCATGCTTCTCGGCCATCTCCGCCTCCATTTGGCGCAGACGGGCTTCCATCTGGCGCACGGGCTCGAACACCCGCTCCAGCTCCTCCTGGATGGTCAGGTCGCTCTGGATGTCGGCGTCCTGGGTGAGCATGCCCACCGTCGCGCCGCGCACCAGCGAAATCGTGCCGGAATCCGGCTCCATCGCGCCGCTGATCAGCCGAAACAGCGTGGACTTGCCGCTGCCGTTCACGCCCACCAGGCCCATGCGCTGGCCGGCCTGCAGCGTCAGGTTCACATCCTTCAAAACCTCGTTCATCACGAAGCTCTTGTTCACGTTTTGCAGCGTCAGCAGTATCATTGCGATCTTTCCTCAATCGGTTTTTTCTTCATCACGCGCATGCGCACGCCGGTGTCCTGGATCAACAGGTCGCCCTCCATGCGCAAAAGCGCCCAGGCGGTGTACAAATCGCCCGCCGAGCCGGACAGGTTCGAGATCTGCACGATCCACAACGGCCAGAACCATTCGCCCGGCAGCCGCGCGATGGCGATTTGCAGGATCGCGCCCCAGACCACCACCGGCGCCAGCGCGGTGACGACGTGGGACTTCCTGTCAAACCACACCGTGCTGCCCGCGTAGGCGTAGGGGAGTTTGAGGCCGTACTTCGGCGGGACGCCGGACAGGGCGAACATCACCATGCCGTGGGTCAGCTCGTGCAGCGGGATGTAGACGATCAGCGCCGCGCCCAGCGCCGGCCAGCCCCACCAGCGTGAGACCAGCAGCCGCCAGCCCGGTCCGACGGGCGCGACGAGCAGCCCGATCAGCGCCGGGACGATCACCAGCGCCAGCGACAGGTACACCACGGCCTTCATCTGCCCGCGATTGCGCATAAAGTCCAGGTTCCCGGCGTAGACGTAGCCCTTGGGCAAGGTTTTGTAGTTCACCGGCTCCACCTTCCG
>CAMVBO010000330.1 GCA_947165745.1 uncultured Clostridia bacterium
AGCACCGCGTCCGCGTCGCAGGCAGGTCGATCCGTCTTGTTGATGAACAGCAGCGTGGGCACGCCGTAGTCCTTGAGCAGCGTCCACAGCGTCTCCGTGTGGCTCTGGATGCCCTCGGCGCCGTTGACGATCAGCACGGCCACGTCCAGGATCGACAGCGCCCGCTCCATCTCGGCGGCAAAGTCGGCGTGGCCGGGGGTGTCCACCCAGAAAAAGGTGACGCCGCCCCGCTCAAACACCGCCTGGTCGGAGAATATGGTGATGCCCCGCTGCTTTTCCAGCGGGTGGGCGTCCAGCAGCGTGTCGCCGTGATCCACCCGGCCTGCCTTGCGCAGCACCCCGGCGTGGCACAGCAGCTGTTCGGAGAAGGTGGTCTTGCCCGCGTCCACGTGGGCCAATATGCCGACGACCCGGTTCATTTGCGAACGGCCTCTGCCCGCTTCAGCAGGTTCCAAAGGTTCAGCCCCGCCAGCTTTTCCAGCTGCGCATGGGTGTATCCGCGTGCGCGCAGGGCGTTCAACAGATTGGGAAACTCGCCGGGGTGCCCCAGGCCCTCGGGCCAGCGGTCGATGCCGTCGAAGTCGGAACCGAAGCCGACCACGTCCTCGCCGCCCAGCTCCATCAGCGCGTCCACATGGCGCACGGCGTCCTCCAGCGTGGCGCCGCCGTCCTGGTGCAGGAAGTCGCTGAAGAAGTTGACGCCGATGAAGCCGCCGCGCTCGATGATCGCCCGGGCCTGCTCCTTCCAAAGGTTCCTCGGCACGTTGCACAGCCAGCGGCAGTCGGAATGGCTGGCGATGGGCGGCAGGGCGGTGTGCTCGCACACGTCCCAGAAGCCCGCCTCGTTCAGGTGTGAAACGTCCGCCAGCACCCCTTCGGCATCCATGGCCTTGAGCAGGTCCAGGCCAAAGGGCTTGAGACCGCCCTCGGGGCCCTCCTTGGCGGGATGGCCGATCTCATTTTCAAAATTCCAGGTCAGCGCGATCATCCGCAGGCGCAGCTTTCGCTGGAACTCGTGGAAGCGCTCCAGAGAGCCCTCCAGCATTTCGCCGCCCTCGCAGGAAAAGACGCCGGTGGGCTCGGCGGGCGGCGCGTCCGGCAGGTCGCCGGTCAGCATCGGCACGCCCGCCTGGGGTACGACCCGCAGCATGGCCTGGGCGTCGGCGTAGGGCGTGCCCGCGGGCCCATGCTTGCCGCAGAACAGCGCGAAGGTCTGCAGGCCCACGCCGCCCGCCGCCATGCGCCGGGGCGTGACCACGCAATTTTCGGGCCTTGTGTTTTCGATGGCGATGGCATACAGGGTGTCGCAATGGGCGTCGGCTATGAACATATCTATCGCGTCCTTTCGGGAGTGGTCCGTATACCTGAATAATACCACAGGGCGCCGGATAAGGCAAGGGGGAAGAGGGAACGGGCGTGCCTTGCAAACCCGGCCCGGTTGCGCTATAATGTGTGTAAACAAACCTTGGAGGAGGACATTCCCATGGCGGAAGTGACCACCAGCGTACAGATCGTGCTGTCCCAGCACTGCAACGGCTACAGCAAGCCCCGCTTGTTCGGCGGCCAGATCATGGCCTGGATTGACGTGGTGGGCGCGGTGGCCGCCCGACGATACACCCACAGCGCCGTGACCACCGTGTGCGTGGACAACCTGAATTTCCTGAACCCCGCCTATCTGAACGACACCGTGGTGCAGGAGGCCGTGGTCACCTGGACGGGCCGCACTTCGCTGGAGGTGCGGGTGGACAGCTACGTGGAGCGCCTGGACGGCAGCCGGGAGCGGGTGAATCGCGCCTATCTGGTGTTCGTGGCCCTGGACGATCAGGACAACCCCAGGCCCGTGCCGCCCTTTACCCCGGAGACCGACGCCGAGAAGCGGGAGTACGCCGCCGCCGAGGAGCGCCGGCGCATCCGTCTGGCACGGTAAAACGAGATTTCAGCGAAGCCCCGGCGGCCTTCGCGCGGTGTCTCTCCAAAGAACGCGGAGCGCGTCACAGGACGCGCTCCGCTTGCGTTGGATGGTATACGGTTTGGGCGCTTTGTGATTGTGCGCCCGCTTGATGCCGCCCAGGACCTCATACTGGGGATTCAGACGGATGCATCTGTCTTCCACAGCCAGTTGCATTCTGAGCGATAATGCACATCTTTGTTCGCGTTATGGTAGGATAATTCATTGGATAGTGTCTATGAGGAACAGGAAACGGGCTTTGTCGCTAAATGGTGAACTTGACGGTGGTTCGTCAAATGGTCCTGATGCCGAATACGGAGTATAAACTGAATAGTGTAAAAAACAAAACGGAGGCTCCATTGGCGGAACCTCCGTATTCTTCTGGGAAAAACTGGTTTTCCCAATCGAGAAAACTCCGAGATTTTTTCCCAGAATTCCCAGGAGCCTCTTGGGAAAGCTTCGAACCACAATATATGGTGTTCCAGTACCGGAAAACCACGATATAGTGGAGCTTTTCAGTCCAAAGGCTTCATCGTGGGGAAGAGCAAAACATCGCGGATGGAATCGCTGCCGGTGAGCAGCATCACCAGGCGATCCACGCCGAAGCCCAGGCCGCCCGTGGGGGGCATGCCGTATTCCAGGGCGTTCACGTAGTCGTAATCCACCTGGGCGCCGCTGTTCGGGTCGAGGGCCTTGCGCTCGGCCACCTGCTTCTCAAAGCGCTCCCGCTGGTCCAGCGGGTCGTTCAGCTCGGAGAAGGCGTTGCCAAATTCGGTGGCGTTGATGAAATACTCAAAGCGCTCGGTGAAGGCCGGGTCGTCGGGCTTGCGCTTGGCCAGGGGGCTGATCTCCACGGGATAGTCGTAGATGAAGGTGGGCTGGATCAGCTTGTCCTCCACGAAGGCGTCGAAGAACTCCGCCAGGATCGCGCCCCTGGTGGGCACCTCCGGCAGCTCCACATGGTGCGCCTTCGCGGCGGCGATGGCGTCCTCGTCGCTCTTCCAGTCGGCAAAATCCACGCCGCTGTACTTCTTCACGGCCTCGATCATCGTCAGCCGCTCCCAGTGGCCGATGTCGATGTCGTAGCCCTGATAGGGGATCACCAGGCTGCCGCAGACCTTCTGGGTGACGGTCTTCATCATGTCCTCCACCAGGTCCATCATGCCGTGGAAGTCGGTGTAGGCCTCGTACAGCTCGATGGTGGTGAATTCCGGGTTGTGCTTGGTGTCCATGCCCTCGTTGCGGAAGATGCGGCCCACCTC
>CAMVBO010000331.1 GCA_947165745.1 uncultured Clostridia bacterium
AAGCCGATCTCCTGAACCCAGTTCGTCAGTTCGGTGGCGCTGCGAATCCTGAGCGGATTGTCCCAATCAAGCCCTTTCATTGTCCAGTCAGACATTAGTATCATAGTTGGTTTCCGAAGTGTAGAGTACGTCAACAGAGCAGGCATTCAAAGCGGCCGCCAACCCACCCACATGATCAGCGTGTGGGTGGGTTGCTATCATTACGTCGATGTGGTCGACCTGGAGCGTGTTCCTCAAGAAGCTATAGATAAACTGTGATGCTGATGGAGGCCCACCATCCACCATCATTACTGAGTATTCCGCCCCCAGAACGAGCACCGCGACCGGACGAATTGAGCAGTGAAACCGGCGGCATTGAGCAGCGATTCCCCTTGTCGTCGAGTGCCTTGCAAAATGAATTTCAGCATATGCGAAGCATCCATTGAGGAGACACTATAGTACAACAATACGCCCCCTCGGGCGATTGACTTACATGGTCTAACAGGGTATAATTACCATTACAATATCAATTAATATTTTGGTAATCATTCCATCGATCAAAAGAAACATATGAGAGGAAGAGCACCATGTCGAAGCGCGGCGAGACCTGGCTGGAGGAATTGTACAGGGCGCAGTATGTCAACGTCTTCAAGCTCGTCAGATATCTGCTGAAGCAATACCCTGTGGAGGATTCGCACGACATCGTGCAGCAGGTGTTCCTGCTGGCGGCGGAGAAGGACATCTCCGGCCATGTGAAGCCGGAGGGATGGCTGTTTGTCACGGCGCGAAACCTGTGCAAGAATCACCAAAAGGCCCATGTCCGCCAGGCGCAGAAGGCGGCTTCGCTGCAAGCCATCCACCTCGCCACTCAGTCCGCCGGAACGCTGGACAGCGCCGCACCGGACGAGACGGACGCCGTGGACGCGATGCTGACGCTGCGATCGACCTTGCCTGCGGAGGACTATGAGCTGATCGAGGAATACTGCATCAAGGGCACCTCCCTTCGCGACCTCAGCGCGAAGACAGGCCTGAGCGAAAACTGCATCCGCGTGCGCATCCACCGGATCCGGGAGCGTCTGCGGGCGGTTCTTCTGGTCTGCGTCGTCACCTTTATTATCCACATGGCGATAAAATAAAGTTTTTCACTTTGTATTGTAATATTCCGGCTTCTGACGACATAGATAGAAATGGAGCGTGCAAAAATGCCGAATGTTTTGAACCGCTTGGTGAAAGATAAAAGGTTGGAGTTGATGCCCGATGAGCTAACGCAGTTGCTTGAAGCGGAGCTGGCAAAACCAGAGGATGAGATGGATACCCAGCTTGTATCGGAGCTGCTTCAGCTGATGGAGAAGGACGCGCCGACCGACGCCGACATGGCGGCAGACTGGCAGGCGATTTCCCGGAAGCTGAACCGGCGGCGCTGGCCCGTGGTGCTGCGCCGCACGGCAATTGCGGCGGCCTCGATCATAGCGGCGTTCCTCATCACCTACACTTCCGCGCGAGCGTTCAATTGGACGCTGCTGCTGAAGTATCTGATGCCGGTTGCGCAGACATTCGGCATCGTGACACCTGATTACGAGGTGGAACAAGGGCAGAATACACAGTATTGGGCGGCAGACAACGATAGCAGTCGGGAAATGGAGTTCACATCCCTGGACGACATCCCCGGCGAGATCGGCAAGGCCATCGCGGCCTCTGGGTGCCTGCCGGAAGGGTATGCGTTCGTTCAGGGAACCTGGTCGGACGACGGCGTCCTCCAGAAGTGGAGCCTGTACATGACGAAGGGAGACCAGTGGGCCACCCTCGAGGCGCTGGAGGTTGCGCAGGATGCAGGCGCGTCGTTTGATGTGGAGTACGAGCGACAGGCGGAAGTGCCCGAGACCGTCGAAATCGACGGCGTCGACGTGACAGTGTACTACAATTCAGATGAAGATGGATTGAGCGTATCCTGGCTGTCGAAAGGCGTTCACTACAACCTGTACGGGACGCTGACCGAGGACGAGCTGCGCCATGTCATCCATGCCCTGAATACATAGCGTCGGTTCTGCGCAGATGGAGACGCGCTCTTCCCGAAATGAAGAAAAAGGGAGGATATTAATATGAAGAAATTCATCGCCATGATCCTGGCCGTTTCCATGCTGCTGTGCGGCTCCGTCGCGTTTGCCGCACTGCCTGAGACAGACGAAATCCAGCAAAGCAACTATTTCCAAAGCTACGGCATGGCCGTCACCGCCATCGGCAGCGGCAGGCTCCAGCTGTCGTTCACCTGCTCCGCCGTCGGCCTGGCCGACCAGCTGGGGGTGGCGAATTATTGGGTCGAGAAGAAGAACAGTTCCGGAGAATGGGTAAGTGTCACCGGCGTACTCTCCGGCTCCACCAAGACCAACACCACCTCGCATTCCTTCAGCAAGATATTCTATGGCGTGGCGGGAGAGACCTATCGCGTGAAGTGCACGTTTATCTGCACAAAGGGCGGGTCCTCTGAAACCAAGGCCTACACCAGCATCAAAAAGACGGCCACCTGACTGCCCTGGGAATGGATCAGCAGGCTGCTCAGGGCGATTCGAAAGCGGTTTTGATCGCGGGCGGGGAGCTCCCCCGCCCTTCCGTTTAGTGCTCCTCTCAGATTAATCCAGCCATTCAGCGGGTGCCTTTTTCGCCTTGGCGTCGTTGAGCTTTTTGACTTGCCGCCAGCAAGCCCGCAAGGGTTCGCCTTGCCAGAACGAAAAACCCTCCGCTGCTCTGGCTGTTTTAAACCGGGAGTAGTCTAAAAACTGAATCAACACAAAGGATGAATGCTCACATGAACCATATGGACTGCCGCGGGGCGCGGACGGACTGCGCCCTGCGGGAACAGCTGCTGGAGATGGCGGACACGCCGACGCCACAGCGCGCGCCGGACGGACAGGCCGCGCTGCCGAACGGACAGGCGATTGCCAGCGGCTGCGCATGCTGCGCCGTGCTGGCGCTGCACTTTCTGGCCTGCCAGTGCGGTCGGCCCCTGGAGTTGCTCCGCGATTGCAGGGCGCTGTTCGACCGACATCTCGGTAGTTGACGAATGCAGAGTGTGTTTCCATTGCCGCAGCAGCGGCTTGGAGACACACTGTTTTTTACTTTTCACGTGAGTATTCCGCCCCAGAACGAGCACCGCGACCGGCCGAATTGAGCACCGAGGGTGCGGACAAAATCCTGGACTAATCCTTGTCTATAGTCGCACGATGATGGC
>CAMVBO010000332.1 GCA_947165745.1 uncultured Clostridia bacterium
GGTGTACGTGCCCCGGGACCCGGAGGAGAAGGCCATGCAGCGGGCGCTGATGCACTACTTCAAGCCCTGCAACCGCCAGCTGGTCGTCAAGGCGCTGAAAAAGGCGGGCCGGGAGGATTTGATCGGCTGGGGGCCGGAGTGCCTGATTCCGCCAAGGGAGCTTGTGCCGAGAGACAAGGGCAAGCCCGCAAGGGATGTCTTGCCGAAGAGCAAGGGCAAGGTTTCCAGGACCAGGCCATCCCGGGAGATGGCAGAGAAGGCGAAAGGAAAAGCGACAAAGCCCAAAGCGAGCGCATCGCAGCGGCGAGACGAGCCGCCGCGCAGGAAGCGCCCGGACAAGGGCGGGGCAAAACAACGAAGCACCAAGCGATGATATCGACACCATAGACAACCACCAAAGGGGAGGCACCACCATGAAAAAAGGCGATTTGAAGCGGGCCCAGATCCTGGACGCCGCCGAGAGGCTGTTCTTCGAGAAGGGCTATGACCGCACCTCCGTGCAGGACCTGCTGGACGCGCTGAACATGTCCAAGGGCGGATTTTACCATTACTTTGACTCCAAGGAGGCCGTGCTGCGGGCCGTCAGCGAGCGCCGGGTCGAGGGGCGCTTCGAGCGCCTGCCTTCAGAACTCTATGGCGCGCGGCGCAGTCCAATCGACAGGCTGAACCTGCTGCTGGGCATGGCCAACCTGTTTGAAACGGAGGATCCGCGCTTTGCCGCGCTGATGCTCAAGCTGTGCTATGTGGAGGGCGACGCCTCCATGCGCGACCACCATCGCCGCATCCTGCTGGACCGCCTCGCGCCGTATGTCTCCGATGTGATCGACGAGGGCGTGCGCGACGGCAGCTTCCACGCCCGCCATCCCATGGAGGTGGGGAAGCTGCTGATCCTGCTGGCGCTGGACGCGGACGAGGAGGCCTGCCACATGCTGGCCGGGGAGCCGGACAACCCGGACGCGGCCATCCGCATGCTGGAGCTGCTGAACGCCTGGCGGGAGGCCGCCGAGCGCCTGATCGGCGCGCCTTTCGGGTCCGTCAGGCTGTTTGACGCCGTGAAGCTGGTGGCCGACTGGCAGAGCGCCGCCGCGCTGATGAAGGAGTAACGGAAGGTGAGTCTTATGAGGAAATACATCGCATGGGCTCTGCTGGCGGCCTTGATTATGCTGATTCCGGCCCAGGCCGAGGGCGCGGACAATGCCCCGGCCGCAACGGAACCGCCGGTGATCGGGTGCGAAACCGCCGCGCCGGAGGATTCGGAAGCCGCTTCGGAAGCGGAAGCGCCGGCGCTGCCCCTGGCGGGCGTGAAGATCGGCATCGACCCCGGACACCAGGCCCATGGCAACAATGAAAAGGAGACCGTCGCCCCGAACAGCAGCGAAAAGAAGGCGAAGGTCACGTCCGGAACCGCCGGCGCGGCCACGGGCATCGCCGAGTACGTGACGAACCTGGAGATCGCCTTCAAGCTGCGGGACGCCCTCGTCAGCCAGGGCGCGGAGGTCTACATGACCCGCGAGACCCACGACGTGGACATCTCCAACCAGGAGCGGGCGAAGATGATGAACGAATACGGCGTGGATCTGGTGCTGCGCATCCACTGCGACGGCGCGGAGAAGCGCTCCAAGCACGGCGTCGCCCTGTATTGCAGCCACAGCAACGCCATCGCCGCCGAGAGCTATCGCGCCGCCGAGGCCATACTGCCCCGGCTGTGCGAGGCCACCGGCGCGAAGAACAACGGCATCTTTTCCAACGACAACTACACCGGCCAGAACTGGTCCGAGGTGCCCTGCCTGATGGTGGAGTGCGGCTTCCTGTCCAATCCGGACGAGGACCGGCTGCTCAACGACGAGGACTACCAGTGGAAGCTGGCTGCGGGGCTGACCGACGGCATCATCGACTATATCAGCGCCCGGGACGGGGAACAGGACGGGGAACTTGAAGATGGAGAATCGAACCATTGAGATCCCGGAAATCGCCCGGACACTGATCGACGGCTTTACCGCCGCCGCAAGGTCCGCTTTCGCGGGGCAGCTCGCGGGCGTCTACGTGCACGGCTCGGCGGTCATGGGCTGCTACAACCCATCCGTGAGCGATTTGGACTTCATCGTGGTCGTCGACGCGCCCATTACCGACGCCCAGCGCCGCGATTTCATGGAGGCCGTCGCCGCACTGGACGCCAAGTGTCCCGGCAAGGGCATCGAGATGAGCGTCGTCACGCGGGCGGCTTGCAGTCCCTTCGTCTATCCGACGCCGTTTGAGCTGCACTGGTCCAGGATGCACGCGGCCTGGTACGCCCGCGACCCGGAGGACTATATCGCAAAGATGCGCGGCACGGACGCGGATCTGGCGGCACACTTCACCGTGATTCGCGCGCGGGGCGCCTGCATGTTCGGCGCGCCGGCGGGGGACGTGTTCGCCCCGGTGCCGGGGGAGGCCTACGTTGATTCCATCTTCGGCGACGTCAGCGGCGCGACGGAGGAGATCGGCGAAAACGGGATGTACCTGACGCTGAACCTGGCCCGAGTGCTGGCGTACCTGGAGGACGGGGCCGTGCTCTCCAAGCGGGAGGGCGGCGCGTGGGCGCTCGATCGCCTGCCGGGGGTCTATCGGCCGCTGATTCAGTCCGCGCTGGACGAGTACGGCGGCTCGACGGACGTGTCCTTTGACCCCGACCTTGCCCGCCGGTACGCGGCATATATGCTGGAGCGCATCGCCACCCGGCGCGACGGGGAACTGTGAATGTTATTTTTTTATTTCATCGCCCAAATGCCGGAAATCTTCGTTGACTTTCCCCGGAAAAACAGGTATAATCTTTCGGTAAGCCGCTCGAAACCGGCTTAAAATGTATGCTCGAGAGGTGTGAACCTCCGGCTGCTGCCAAGTTTCGGCGAGATTTTTGTATAGGAGGTGCAACGCGTGTACGCAGTCATTAAGACCGGTGGCAAGCAGTACCGTGTTCAGCAGGGCGACGTTATCTTCGTAGAGAAGCTCAACGCTCAGGCGGATGAAGCGGTTACTTTTGACGAGGTACTTCTCGTCGGCGAAGCGGACCAGGCCAAGGTCGGCACGCCCGTGGTTGAGGGCGCGAAGGTCGAAGGCAAGGTTCTGGCCCAGGTGAAGGGCAAGAAGATCGTCGTCTATAAGTACAAGGCCAAGAAGAACGAGCGCAAGAAGCAGGGCCATCGTCAGCCCTACACCAAGGTTGA
>CAMVBO010000333.1 GCA_947165745.1 uncultured Clostridia bacterium
CCCGGCGATCTCCACGTCGAAGCCGAACTCTGTCAGGATAGCCTGCGCGATCATCTGGTTCATTTCATTGTCTTCCGCCAGCAGCACGCGCTTTCCGGAGAAGTCAGGCTTTTCCTCCAGGACTTCCGGCTGCGGTTCCTCGCGCTTCGCAAAGGGCTGTGCCAGCAAATTTCTCAGCTCGGACATAAACAGCGGTTTTGTGCAGAAGGCAGTCACGCCAGCTTCCTTTGCTTCCTCCTCGATATCCGCCCAGTCGTATGCGGTCAGGATGATGATGGGCGCGTCATCGCCGATGACCCGGCGGATCCTTCGCACCGTCTCGATGCCGTTCTGATCCGGCATCAGCCAGTCAATGATATAGACCTGGAAGGCATCAGCCTGATCCATCGCCTCTTTAGCGCGGATCACGGCTTCCTTGCCGTAATTCGTCCAGTCGGGCCGCATGCCGATCTCCCTCAGCATTGCGCAGACGGACAGACAGGTGTTGGTATCATCGTCCGCTACCAGAGCGCGAAGGCCTGTCAACTCCGGCAAGGGCTCGAATTTGGCCGATGCGTCGCTGATTCGGCAAGGCAGATTTACGACGAATTCGCTGCCCTTGCCCGTAGCGGATTGCACGGTAATGGTACCGCCCATCATATCGACGATGTTTTTGGTGATCGCCATGCCCAGGCCCGTGCCCTGGATGCCGCTGACCGTACTGGTCTTTTCACGGGTAAAGGCCTCGAAGATCGTCTTCTGGAATTCTTCGCTCATGCCGATCCCGTTGTCCTTGATGCGGAATTCGAAGCTGGCGAGCCCTTGGGCGGGAGACGGTTTTTCAATCACCCGGAAGCTGATGGTGCCGCCCGGCGGGGTAAACTTGATGGCATTGGTCAGAATGTTCAGCAGCACCTGATTGAGCCGCAGCTTGTCCGTGATGATGTCCTCATGGGTCACGTCCTGGGTGTCGATGAACAGCTCCAGCTGCTTGGAGGTCACATTGGACTGGATGATCGTCCGCAGATCGTGGATCACATCCGGAAGATGCACCTCCGCCTCCTCGATGGTCACCTTGCCGCTTTCGATCCGGCTCATATCCAGAACGTCGTTGATGAGGGACAGCAGATGCTGGCTGGATACCGTGATCTTTCCGAGGTAATCCTGCACCTGTTCCCTGTTG
This sequence comes from uncultured Clostridia bacterium, assembly GCA_947165745.1. Next base: position 1,163 of record CAMVBO010000333.1, read on the forward strand.
TCGATGTGCGAGGCCGCCAGCGCCGTAAAGCCCACAATGGCGTTCATGGGCGTGCGCATGTCATGGGACATGTTATTGAGGAAGGCGGTCTTTGCGTGATTGGCATGCTCCGCCGCAGCCAGCGCGTCGGACAGCGCCTTCTGGCTCTCAGCCAGTTCGCGGTTCTTTTCCTCCAGCTCCAGGCGGGCGCGTTCCTTTTCCTTTACTTCCGCTTTTGTTCGCCGGGTATCACGCACGAGCAGGAAGATGATGAACGCAGCGACGACCAAGACGATGGATCCAACCAATGCCATATGTTCCAGCACCATATCCAGAAAACCATAGGAATAGAGCTTCCCTGTGTACCGGTAGGAGATGTTCTGCGCGTAATCGCTGCCGAGCACATTGATTCCCCGGTTGAGGAGCTTCAGCAGGCCCTCGTTGCCGATTTCCACACCGAAACAGCGGTCGTCGCTGTAGCCGGACTGGTGGATGGAAAGGGCCGCATACTTCCTGTTCTTCAGGATCTCGTTGGCTCTCAGACCGTTGAGCGTCGTGCCTCCGACCTGACCAGAGGCCACGGCAGACAGGCAGTCCTCGATGGACGGACAGAAAACGATCTCCGCCTCCGGATAATGCGTCCGCACATGGTAATACTGCATGCGGTTGTTCTCGTTCACGGCAAAGCGGGCTGTCGTCTGTTCACTGAATTCACCCGTATAAATCAGGGCGGTAGGAACCGAAACGACGGGGCTTGACTGGTAGATGCCGTTCTCCTCAGAATAGTACAAGCCGCCGCCCACGGGAAATGCGACGTCGATCACACCGGCGCTCATGTCGGCAATCATCGCGTCATAGCTCTGATATCCCCTGTAGGTAACGGCAATGTCCGATATGCCCAGCGACATCAGGAGCTCGGGGATCATTTCCTTCAAAACGCCCGTAACACTCCCATCTGAATCTGTATCGCTGTAGGGAAGATAGTTTTCCAGATAGCCGATATGCAGTTCGGTATGGGTATTCATCCATTCCCGCTCGGCCTGGGAAAAGGCTCGGCTCGTGACGCTGAGTGAATAATACTTTGCTTTCAGAGAATTCAGGAAATTTGGTTCCTCGACAGCCAGCAGGGTCTGAGCGGTATTCAGTTCCGCCAGCAAGTCGGGGCGATTGATGTTCACGCACAGATAGTAGTCCGAAGCGCCAAAAGAGTTCAGCACTTCAACGTGATCTCTTCCATTTGCGCCATCGCTCTCCGCGGCGATAACATCCACCTCACCGGCATCGAAGGCAGCTACCAGCTGATCAGGGCTGGGAAAACGGACGACCTCCGCCTGTACATGGTGAGAGGTCAGGTATTCCTCCAGCACACTGACGATGGCGCTGTCCAGCACGCCGATCCGGCAGCCATTCAGGGTCTCCGGCTCAGGTGTGATGTGAATATCCGTATCATGCCGGACAAGATAATAGGATTCATTGCCCATGGTGCCTTCCGGATAGGCAATTACATGGGCTCGCTCCTCCCGCCAGGCAAGTCCCGCCAGCAGATCGAGTCCACCGTCAAGAAGCATCTGATACAGATCCGCAAAATCGCCGTACACGTATTCATACTTCCAGCCCGTGTATTCAGAGAGCTTGCGGTAGTATTCATAAGCGTAGCCGGTCTTGACCGCGCCTTCCTGCGCACCCTCCTGAAAGATCTCGTTTTCGTAATACCCAACGCGGACGGTCTTGGGTTCTGCGTTGGCAAGGGCTGCTGGCGGCAGCAGTGAAAGAACTGCTATGAGTGCGCACAGTACGATTGCAATCTGGCGCAGGCGTAGCGTGATTCCTTTGGGGATGCCTGTTGTCATGCGGATAGTTCTCCTTTCCAGTTCATATCCGGCGCAGCGGAGCCAATAGCTTTACGCTCATCCTTAAAGCAACTTTTCTTTCCATTCCTCTTCTTTAAACCCTGTTAGTACAAAGCCGTCGCCGACCACCAGCGGACGCTTGACCAGCATGCCGTCGGTGGCCAGCAGGGCCAGCTGTTCATCCTCGCTCATGGACGGCAGCTTTT